>DASUAK010000107.1:0-11873 GCA_035763845.1 bacterium
GCGGCGCTGGGAGAGTCCGTCGCCGGCCTGTCCCCCCGCGAGGCGTCCGAGGCCGCGGTGGACGCCGTCCGGCGGCTCGCCCGGGATGTGCAGATCCCGGAACGTCTGCGCGATCTGGGCGTGACCCGCGAGGCGATCCCGCAGCTCACGGAGGACGCGATGAAGAGCGGCAACGTCCTCGTCAATCCGCGCACCACGACGGCCGCCGACATCACCGCGCTGTTCGAGGCGGCGTACTGACTGCCGCGGCCCGCCGGAGCGCTGTGAGAACCCTGAGACGTCCGGGTGCTATCGTTCCCGCACACTCGGTGAACGATCCCGGATCCCTCCGGCACCGAGACACGTCGGTCCGGAGCTCTTAGGGCAAGCCCTCCTGTCCAAGAGCCAGCCGCGGGGGATCCGGGACAACCGCCGCAGGACCGGCCGTGCCCACCGTCCGTGACGAACGCGCCTTCTGGGCTCATCAGGTGCACGCGCACCTGCTCAACACGATCGGCGCCGCCATCGTGCAGTCGCAGGTCTGCGAGGCCGCGGTCCGCGGCGCCCTGCCCACGTCGGTCGACGAGGTCGTGCGCCTCCGGGAGATCCTCCGCACGCTGGAGGAAACCACGCGGGTCATGGCCTCGGCCGCGGTGCTGCCGGCCGGTCTGCCGGACGAGGTGCGCGCGCGGGTCCGCGCCTTCGCCGCCTCGCACCCGGATGTGGCCGTTCATCTCGCGGCGAAGGGGCGGGGGCGGGTCGGACGGCGCGCGGCCGCCGCCGCCGTGATCGTGCTCACCGAGGCGCTGCAGAACGCGGTCCGGCACGGGCGGCCCGCGGCGATCGAGATCGACCTGTCGGTGGGCGGCGGGTCGGTGCTGCTGCGGGTCCGCGACGACGGCCGCGGCTTCGACGTTGCGGCCCTCGAGGCCCCGGGCGATCGCCCGCGCCTCGGGGTGGCCATCATGCGCCAGTGGGCCGACTCCCTGGGCGGCCGGCTGGCCCTCAGCTCGGTGCCGGGCCGGGGCACGCAGGTGACGCTGCATCTCCCGCTTGACGGTGGCGCCCGCGCGTCATCACAATAAGGACCGTTCCTGGCCGCTGGCGAGGGACCGTTCGCGCCCGCGTCGAACCTGTGACGCCGCGCCGCCATGAGGATACGATGAGGCGCTTCACCGCGCTCGCACTGACCGCCACGCTCGCCACCTATCTGCTGGTCGTGATCGGGGGACTCGTCCGGGCAACCGGCGCGGGGCTGGCCTGCCCGGACTGGCCGCTCTGCCACGGGCGGCTGATCCCGCCCCTGGAGGGGCTCGTGCTCATCGAGTACTCGCACCGCCTGGTGGCCTCCGTCGTCGGCGCGCTCACGCTCGCCCTGACCGTCTCCGCCTGGCGCCGGGGGATCTACCGGGCGCACAGTACGCTTGCCCTGGCCCTGGTCGGCGTGCAGATCGTGCTCGGCGGGCTCACCGTGCGCACCGAGCTCAGCGCCGCCCTCGTCGTCGCGCACCTCGGCACGGCGATGGCCTTCTTCGCCACGCTGATCTCACTCACGGCGCGGGCCTCGCTGCACGGCATGTCCGTCCGGGCGTCCTCCTTCGGGCGGCTCGTGCTCGTCACCGTCGCGGCCACCTTCGGGCTGGTCCTGGCCGGCGGCGCCGTCAGCGCGACCGCGGCGGGCATCGCCTGCCCGGACTGGCCGCTGTGTTACGGACAGCTGCTGCCGCCGCTCTCCGGCGCGGTGGCCGTTCAGGTCATCCACCGCTTCGCCGCCGCGGCCGTCGGGACCCTGATCCTGATCACCGCCGCCGCCGCTTATCGGCTGCGTCCGGCGCGGCCCGACCTCCAGGCCGCCGCCGCGATCGCCGTCGGCCTCCTCGTCCTGCAGGTGCTGCTCGGCGCGATGAACGTGGAGTACAAGCTCGCCGCCGGGGTGACCACCTCGCACCTGGCCACAGCGGCCGCCCTGTTCGGGACGCTGGTGCTGCTGGCTATCATGTCGTCGCGGGAGATGTCGTCCCGCGAGGCCGGCCGCCACGCGGGACCGTCCTTGTCGTCTTCTGCGGAGAGACCATCGCCTGGTCGTCGCATCCTCTCCTACGTGGCCCTGACCAAGCCCCGCATCATCATTCTGCTGCTGGTGACGGCTTTCGCCTCGATGCTGGTCGCCGCTCCCGGCACCGTCTCGCCGTGGGTCATCGTCTTCACCCTGGCCGGCGGCGCGGCCTCGGCCGGCGCGGCGAACGCCATCAACCAGGTGCTGGACCGGGACATCGATGCCGTGATGTCGCGCACCCGGCGGCGGCCCATCCCCTCGGGGCGCATCGAAGCGCCCTACGCCCTCGCCTTCGCCGTTCTGCTCGGAACCGCCGCGTTCGTCGAGCTGGCCGTCCTGGTGAACCTGGCCAGCGCGGTCCTGGCGCTCGCGGCGCTCGGGATCTACGTCCTGGTGTACACGGTGTGGCTGAAGCGCAGCACCCCGCAGAACATCGTCATCGGGGGGGCGGCGGGGGCGATGCCGCCGCTGGTCGGATGGGCCGCGGCCACCGGGCGCGTGGAGCTGCCTGCACTCGTTCTCTTCCTTATCGTTTTCCTGTGGACGCCCCCGCACTTCTGGGCCCTCGCCCTGTACCGCCGCGAGGACTACGCCCGCGCCGGAGTGCCGATGCTGCCCGTGGTCGCCGGCGAGGAAGCCACACGCCGCCAGATCGTGCTCTACTCCCTGCTGCTGGTCGGTTCGACGCTGCTGCTGTATCCGCTGGGGGCGATGGGCCTGGTCTACGGGGGATCCGCCCTGGTGCTGGGGGCGCTCTTCGTGGCGCTCGCGGTGCAGCTGTGGCGCGAGCGCACCGCGCGATCAGCGATCCGGCTGTTCGGCTACTCCATGGCGTATCTCGCGCTGCTCTTTGCCGCGATGGTCGCCGACCGGCTGATGGTTTAGCCGCAGCAGCACGACCGCGGCCGCGGCCACCGGCAGCACCATCAGGAAGGCCCAGCGCAGTCCCGCGGCGGCGAGCACTCCCCCGACCACCGGCCCCAGGAAGAACCCCAGATCCGCGGAGGCGTTGAAGCCGCCCATCGCCGCGACCAGCAGGCCCTGGGGCGCCTGGTTCGCGATGCGCGTGCTGAGGGCGATGGGGATCGCCGCGCCCAGCACGCCGGTGCCGGCGTTGACGGCGAGCAGCGCCCCGAAGGAGGGGAGGAAGGGCGTGACGGCCACGCCGAGCCCGCGCACGATGAAGGCCGGGACGAGGAAGCGCTCCGCGCTGAGGCGGTGCGCGGACCGCCGGAGGAGGTCCTGTCCGGCGATGAAGGCGAGCGCCCCGCCGGTGAAGATCAGCCCGATCGCCCCGGCGCCTACCCCGCGCGAGGCGGCGTAGAGGGGCAGGAAGGTGGCGTATACGCTGAAGACCATGACGTTGCAGCAGGTGAGCATCCAGGTGCGGGGCACGGCGGGGGACCCGCGGAACAGCACGCGGAAGGCGGCCAGCGGGTTTCCGGAGGCGGCGTCCCGGTGCGGCCGGACGGCCAGCGCCGTGGGCACCGCGAGGAGCGACAGCGCCGCGGCGCCGTAGAACGTCACGGCCAGCGAGATGCGGTCGGCCAGCCATCCGCCCAGCGCCGGCCCGATGAGCTGGCCGACGCCGAAGTACAGCCAGAACGTGGCGAACGCGCCGCTGCGCCGCTCGGGCGGGGCAGCGTCGGCGACCTCCGCGAACATCACCGGCCACAGCAGGCCGCGGACGGCTCCGAAGACGGCGCGGTTGATGTACAGCCCTCCCAGCGAGGAGACGTGCGGGAACGCGGCCAGCATCACCGCGCTGCCGGCGAACGCCACCGCCGCCGCGGCCCGCCGGCCGATGCGGGCGGTCGCAGTGACGGCCAGCAACTCGCTCACGACGAGGGCGAGCGACATGATGCCCACGACCCCGCCGACGTGCGCGGACGGGAGTCCCCGGCGGTCGAGGTCGAGTGGCAGGACGGGGGCGACCATCAGGATCGAGGTGATGGCGGTGCCGGCGGCAGCTCCGAGGGCATGGATCCGCAGGGCGGGGGACACGGCCTCTACGATAGCACGGGGCGTGCGATGATGCCCAGGGGCGCAGCTTTGCCTTGACAGCGACTAGGACGTTGGTAAAATAGGGTGTTGTCCTTGTCCCATCGGTTTCCCATGAGGTGAGCGCGAAGTGATCAAGCCTCCACTCGAGGCGCTGTTGGAGCGGGTCTCCAACAAGTACGCCCTCGTCATCGTCGCGGCGAAGCGCGCGCGGCAGATCAAAGAAGGCTCGCTCTCGGTCGTGGACCTGGACACCCGGAACCCGGTGACCGCCGCCCTGGAGGAGATCGCCGCAGGCAAGCTCCGGTTCGAGATGCCCAAGCTCGGCCTCAAGTGAACCGCACCCCCGGTCCCCTGCGTATACCACCTGGGACCATGCCGACGACTCTGAGTGCCATCCTCATCGCACTGCTGACCATGACCGCCTCCGCCGCGCCCGTCACCGTCGAGCGCACCGAAGGCAACCTGGCCCTCACCGCCTCCGTCGCCAAGCGGATCTTCGCGCCGGGCGAGCCGGTGAGCATCCGGTTCAGCATACGCAACGCCGCCGGCGGGGCGCTGGGCGTGATGTTCACGAGCGGGCAGCGGTTCGACTTCATCGTCCGTCGCTCCCGCGGCGACGAGGTCTGGCGCTGGTCCCACGACAAGGCGTTCATCCAGGTGATCCAGACCGCCACGCTGGGCCCGCAGGAGGCGCTCGCCTTCAGCGGGACCTGGGATCAGCGGGACTTCCAGGGGCGGCACGTCGACCCGGGGGCCTACGAGCTGATCGCCGTCTTCATGGGCCGCGTCGGGGAGCGGAGCGGGATTGCCCTCCCGCCCATCGGGATCACGATCGGCCGGTAGCCGGTTCCTCCGTCCGGCGGGAGCCTGGCTTCGCTAGGAAAGCCCTCTTTGTTCCTATATAATGTGAGCGCACGGCGGTGTAGCTCAGCTGGTCAGAGCACGCGGCTCATACCCGCGGAGTCGGGAGTTCGAGTCTCCCCGCCGCCACCAGTCGTCGGCGGTAGGCTCCGGCCTACCGCCGACATCCTTTCGGGTGCGGCGATGCTGGCTCGAGTCATTCGGACAATCGAGTCCCACGCCATGGTCTCGCCGGGCGACACCGTCGTCCTCGCCGTCTCCGGCGGCGCCGACTCTATGGCGCTGCTGCATCTCTTTTCGGAGCTGCGGGAGCCCTGGAACCTCGGCCTTCACGTCGCCCACCTCGATCACCGCCTCCGGCCCGGCGCCGCGGCCGACGCGGAATTCGTGCGGGCGCAGGCCCAACGCCGGGGGCTGCCGGTCACCGTGGAGGGCACGGACGTGCGCGCGCTGGCGGCGCGGGAGAAGCGTTCGCTGGAGGACGCCGGGCGCGCGGCGCGGTATCGCTTCTTCGCGCAGGTCGCCGAGGCGGTGGGCGCCCGCGCGGTGGCCACCGCGCACACGCGCGACGATCAGATCGAGACGGTGCTGATGGCGCTGCGGGCCGGCGGTCCCTGGGAGATGCTGGCCGGCATCCCGCCGGTGCGCGGCCTGGGTACCGCGCGCGTGATCCGGCCGCTGCGGGAGCTGACGCGCGAGGACGCCGCGGCCTGCCTCCGGGCGGCCGGGCTGCCCTGGCGCGAGGATCCGACGAACCGGGATCCGGGCCCGCGGCGCAACCAGATCCGGCTGGCCGAGCTGCCGCGCCTGCGGGACCGCTATCCCGAGGCGCCGCTGCTCCTGTGGGCGCTCGGTGAAGCGGCGCGCCAGGCCGATGCCGCCATCGTTCGTCTGGCCGCCGCGCGCTACGGGCAAGCGACGAGTAGAGAGGACCACACCGTCCACGTAGCCCGCGAGGCCTTCCGCGCGCTCCCGGCATCGCTGCGGCGGCGGCTGCTGGCCGCGGCCGTGGCCGAGGCGAGCGGAACAGTACAGCCCGTCCCGCGCGTTCTACTAGAGCAGGCCCTGCGCGCCGCCGAGCGCGGCCGGGTGGGAGGGGAGATCCCCGTCGGATCCGCCGTGCTCCGCATCGGCTACGAGCAGCTCGATGTGGTTCCAGCCGTCGCGGCGCCGCAGGCCGGCGAGTACCGTCTCGCGGTGCCGGGGGATGTGCACGCGGCGGGCTTCGGTCTGGTGCTCTCCGCCGAGCTCCTCCCGCGTGATGCCGCCGCCGGCGGAGCCGGGCCGGACGAGGCGGTGTTCGATGCCGCCTGTCTGCGCGCACCGCTCGTGATCCGGTCCTGGCGGCCGGGCGACCGCTTCAAGCCGAGCGGTCTCGGGGGAAATAAGAAGTTGCAGGACTTCTTCGTCGATGCGAAGATCCCGAGGTGGCGGCGTTCGACCGTGGCGCTCCTGACCGACGGCGACGATCGTATCTTGTGGGTGATCGGTCTGAGGCGCTCGGCGACCTGCGAGGTGACGGAGCGCACGAACAGCGTGCTCCGGGTGCGCGCCCGGCGCGCTTGATTTGCACAGGGATTCATCGTATCGTATGGCCAACTGATTGGCAGGGGGTCCGGCAGGTGGTGAATCGATATCTGCGCAACCTGGTGGTCTGGGCGATCATCCTCGCGGTGGTCGTCTACTTCTTCCTTCCGCTGTACCGGTCCAAGACACCGCGCACGGAGATCTCGTACAGCCAGTTCGTGACCCACGCCCAGGCGGGCCGCATCGTCGAAGTCACGATCGGCGACGAGACGATCAACGGCAAGCTCCGCGACAACACCAACTTCCGCACCTTTGTGCCCCCGGGCGACACCTCGTACCTGGCCCTGCTGCAGAGCAAGGGGGTCACGATCAAGGTCGAGCCGAAGAACCGGAACGCTCTGTGGCCGAACCTGCTCAGCACGATGCTGCCGTTCTTCCTCCTGATCGGCCTGTGGCTGCTCATGCTGCGCCAGGCCCAGTCCGGCAGCAACCAGGCGATGTCCTTCGGGAAGAGCCGCGCGCGGCTGCACACCGAGAACCGGCCGAAGGTGACGTTCGACGACGTGGCCGGGGTGGAGGAAGCGAAGGAAGAGCTGCAGGAGGTCATCGAGTTCCTCAAGCATCCCAAGAAGTTCCAGGCCCTCGGGGCGAAGATCCCCCGCGGGGTCCTGCTCGTGGGGCCGCCCGGCAGCGGCAAAACGCTGCTGGCCAAGGCCGTGGCGGGCGAGGCCGGCGTGCCGTTCTTCTCCATCTCCGGTTCGGAGTTCGTGGAGATGTTCGTCGGCGTGGGCGCCTCCCGTGTGCGCGACCTGTTCGAGCAGGCCAAGAAGAGCGCGCCGTGCCTGGTCTTCATCGATGAGATCGACGCGGTCGGGCGCCAGCGCGGGGCCGGCCTGGGCGGCGGCCACGACGAGCGCGAGCAGACCCTGAACCAGCTGCTCGTGGAGATGGACGGCTTCGATCCCAACGCCGGGATCATCGTCATCGCCGCGACGAACCGGCCGGACATCCTGGATCCGGCGCTGCTGCGCCCGGGCCGCTTCGACCGGCGCGTGGTCGTGGACAATCCGGACAGCAAGGGCCGCCGGGCCATCCTCGAGGTGCACGCCCGCGGCAAGCCGCTGGCGGAGGACGTTAACGTCGAGGTCCTGGCGAAGCACACCCCGGGTTTCTCCGGAGCGGACCTCGCCAACCTCGTGAACGAAGCGGCGCTGCTCGCGGCGCGCCGGAACAAGAAGAAGATCACGATGGCGGAGATGGACGAGGCGATCGAGCGCGTCATCGCCGGGCCGCAGCGGCGCAGCCGCATCCTCAGCCCGCGGGAGCGGGAGATCGCAGCGTATCACGAGGGCGGGCACGCCCTGCTCGGCAAGCTGCTGCCCAACGCCGATCCGCCGCACAAGGTGACGATCCTGCCCCGCGGCATGGCTCTGGGCTACGTCATCTCCGCGCCGCCGGAGGACAAGTACACCTACACCCGCAGCGAGCTGCTCGACCGCATCACCGCGGCCCTGGGCGGTCGGGTGGCGGAGGAGCTTGTCTTCGGCGAGGTGACGACCGGCGCGCAGAACGACTTCGAGCAGGCCACCGATCTGGCCCGGCGCATGGTCACCGAGTTCGGGATGAGCGAGAAGCTCGGCCCGCTGTCCCTGGGCAAGCGGCACGGGCCGGTCTTCCTCGGCCGCGATCTCGTCGAGACGAAGAACTACTCCGAGGAGATCGCCTACGAGATCGACAAGGAAGTGCGCCGCATCATCGACGAGTGCTACGAGCGCGCCCGCACGGTGATCACCGAGCACCGCGCCACGCTGGAACAGGTGGCCAAGGCCCTGCTCGAGCGGGAGAGCCTGGAAGGCGCCGAGCTGGAGCGGGCGATGTCCGGCCAGGCCATCGAGGAGGCCCAGGTGGCCGCCTCCGCCGCCTCGCCCGAGGTCAAGCCCGAGGCCCCGCCGCGTGCGGAGAAGCCGATCCCGCAGCTCAAGCCCAAGCCCGAAGCATCCTGAGATCGCGTCCGGCCCACGTCCGGTGCTGCGCGGAGGGGAGGAGCGATCCTCCCCTCCGCTGCGTTCAGCCCCGCCCGCGGCGCGAGAGGGAGACCCCCGCGGCCCCGCGAAATCACCCCCCGCGCCGCTTGTCCCGGGCGCCGCTGGTACGTTCAGACGGAGGCGAGGATGTCGACACGGCAGATCGCGTACGTCGCAGTGCTGGCCGCGCTCTACGTCGTCGTCGGCCAGGTCGTCCGCTTCATCCCCAACCCGATGGTGCCGGGCGCGATCATTGCCCTGAACATGGTCGTGGTGGTCATCGCCGGGATCCTGCTCGGGCCCGTGGCGGGGGCCCTGGTCGGCCTGATCGGGACGCTGGTGAACGCGCTCAGCCCGGCCGGCAACCCGTTCGAGTTCGCGGCCATCATCCCGCACGGCATCATGGGCCTGGCCGCGGGGCTGGCCCGGCGGGCGCCCGTGGTCCTCGCCGCGCTGGCGATCATCGTCGGCCACCTCTTGAACGTCACGGCCTTCATCCTCGCCGGGCTGATGCCGCTGAACCAGATGACGGCGACGGTGTTCTCGGTCGGGCTGCTGGTGGAGATCGTCATCGACGTCGTGGTGATCAGCGTCGCGGTGCCGCTGCTGCGTCCTCTGCTGAAACCGGCGTAAGATAAGGATTGAGATGGCTCTCCTCGAGGCGCCGGAGGTCGCGGTCGAGCCGCGTGTGGCGGTGACGCCGCACACCACGGCCCTGATCGTCGTGGACATGCAGAACGACTTCGTGAAGCCGGGCGGCGCGCTGGTCGTCCCGGGCGCGGCGGAGACCATTCCGGCCATCCAGCGGCTGCTCGGGCTCGCCCGCGGGCACGGGCTGGCCGTGTTCTTCACCCAGGACACCCACGAGCCGGGCGACATCGAGTTTCCGATCTGGGGTGAGCACGTCCTGCGGGGCTCCTGGGGCTGGCGCCTCGTGGACGAGATCACCCCCCGGCCCGGCGAGCGGGTGGTCGAGAAGCTGCGCTACGACGGCTTCTTCGGCACCAGCCTCGACCACGAGCTGCGGCTGCGCGGCATCGCCACGGTCATCATCTGCGGGACCGTGGCCAACATCTGTGTGCTGCACACCGCGGGCAGCGCGGCCCTGCGCGGCTACGGGGTGATCCTGCCCGTGGACGCGGTGTCCGCGATCACGCCCTTCGATCTCCAGATTGCGGTCCGCCAGACGTCGTTCCTCTACCGCGGGGTGATCACCACCGCGGAGGCGATCACGGTCGCCTGAAGACGGCAGTGGAGGTGTCAGGTGGCACGGACGGACAAGATGCAGCGCAAGACCGGCCTCAGTCTGGGGCCGATCCTGATCTACGTCGGGGTCGTCGCGGTCATCGCCGCGGTGCTCGTGGCCTGGGACGTGAGCTGGCAGCGGAAGCAGGAAGCGGCCCGGCGGCCGCCGCCGGCGGACGTCCTGGCGAGAAATCTGGTCGAGAACATCATCGGCCGCGATACGGTGAAGACGATCACCGTGGACGAGCAGGCCGGCACCGTGGACGTCACCTTCGAATCGGCCACCTACCCGCCGGCCGCGCGTTCCACCGTCGCCGGGACCGTTTCCGCCCGGGGGTTGGACCGGCTGCTGTCGGGGATGCGGGTCGCCAAGGGCGAGCCGCTGGTCTACGTCCGCACCGCGGACGGCAAGGAGGCGCTGGCCGCGCGCGCCGAGCAGACCGGCCGCCTGGTGCGGGTGCTGGTCAAAGGCGGCGATAGGGTCGAGGAGAACAACGCCGTGGCGCTGATCGAGCCCGACGACAAGACGGAGGCCCGGCAGAACCTGGAGACGGAAGGCCTGCTGGCCTGGCAGGCCATCACCAGCCAGCTGAACCAGATCGCCACCGTGACGTCCCGGATCGTCTATCAGGACGTCACCCTGGCCACCGTCGTGGGCAAGCGCGGCCAGGAGAAAGTGACCGCGACGTTCCACCAAAGCCTGAAGTGACGATCGAGGTCGGCGACGCCCTGACCATCGCCGACGTCGTGGCCGTGGCGAGGGAGAGGGCCCAGGTGGCCCTCTCTTCTCGTGCCCGGGGGCGGATGGCCGCTTCCCGGGAGGTGGTGGAGCGTCTGGTCCGGGACGGGGCGACCGTCTACGGCATCACCACCGGCGTCGGCGAGCTGGCCGGCGTCCGCATCTCCCCCGCGCAAACGGCCGCCCTCCAGGTCAACATCGTGCGCAGCCACAGCGCGGGGGTGGGGGAGACCCTCTCCGACGAGGTCGTGCGCGCGATGATGCTGCTGCGCGCGCACACCCTGGCCCTGGGCTACTCCGGCATCCGCGAGGAGCCTGTGGCGCTGCTCCTCGCGATGCTGAACCGCGGGCTGCACCCGGTGATCCCCTCGCAGGGCTCGGTCGGTGCGAGCGGCGATCTCGCCCCCCTGGCCCATCTGGCCCTGGCCCTGATCGGGGAAGGGGAGGTCCACGCGGGGGACACGGTGCGGCCGGCCGCCGAGGCCCTGAGGGCGGCCGGGCTCCGGCCCGTGACGCTGGCCGCCAAGGAGGGCATGGCCCTCATCAACGGCACCCAGTTGATGGCCGCCTGCGGGACCCTCGCCGTGCACGACGCCCGGACGCTCGCGAGCTCCGCCGACATCGCCGGGGCGATGACCTGCGAAGGTCTGCACGCCATCCCGGACGCCTTCGACGCCGCGCTCCACGCGGTGCGGCCTCATCCCGGGCAGCAGGCCAGCGCGGCGAATCTGCGGCGGCTGCTCGAGGGCAGCAAGATGCTCTCCGCCGGGGAAGGGAAGGGGCGGGTCCAGGACGCCTACGCGCTGCGCTGCATGCCGCAGGTGCACGGCGCCTCCCGCGACGCCCTGGCCTACGTCGCCGGGGTCCTCGAGATCGAAATCAACTCGGCCACCGACAATCCCCTGATCTTCGCCGACGGCCCGCGCGTCATCTCCGGCGGCAACTTCCACGGCCAGCCCGTGGCCCTCGCCCTGGACGTGCTGGCCATCGCCGCGAGCGAGCTGGCCTCGATCTCGGAGCGGCGGATCGAGCGCCTGGTGAACCCCTATCTCAGCGGGCTGCCGCCCTTCCTCACGCAGGACGGCGGCCTCCACTCGGGCCTCATGCTGGCGCAGTACACCGCCGCGGCGCTGGTTTCGGAGAACAAAGTCCTCAGCCATCCGGCGAGCGTGGACAGCATCCCCACCTCGGCCAACCAGGAGGACCACGTCAGCATGGGCGCGGCCGCGGCCCGCAAGGCGCTGGTGGTGGTCGGTCACGCGCAGCAGGTGCTGGGGATCGAGCTGGTCTGCGCCGCCCAGGCGATGGATCTGCACGCTCCGCTGCGGCCCGCCGCCGGGACCGGTGCGGCGCACCGCGCCGTCCGGGAGGTGATCCCGCGCCTGGCGGGGGACCGCGTGCTCGCTCCCGACCTGGCCGCCGCCAAGCGCCTGGTCGC
>DASUAK010000108.1:0-8429 GCA_035763845.1 bacterium
CCGCTCGCTGGACGGCCGGTGGCCGGATCAGCGCCTGAGAGGCCTGGGCATCCGGGTGACGGTCGTCGGCGAGAACCTCGCCTACGCGGCCGGCGTTCGCGAAGCACACTCTGTGCTGATGGGAAGCCCCCCGCATCGGAAGAACCTTCTCTCGCCGAGATTCCATCTGGTGGGGATCGCCGTCCTCGACGGCGGCCGGTACGGCGTGGTCGTGGTCCAGAACTTCTCGGATTGATTCCCGACCAACTCCGGATGTTAGAATCCCCTCTTTCGGGGTAAATGCTGCTTGTTTCCCCAAACCTCATCTGGAATACAACAACGCATGCGAGACGACCTCAGCGGGTTGCAGATCGCGCACATCCCGTTCGCACAGGGGGTGGTGCCGCTATCTCCTGCCGAGTTTCCCCCCGCCCCTCCGCCGGGAGGCGACACCGGCCCCGGGCCCGGAATCCTGTTCCCGCTCATACCCCTGATCGCGCTGCTCCTGGGGCCCATCCTGGGGGGGCCGCCCGCCGCTCCGCCGGAGGCCGCTCCGCCCACCCCTCCGGCTGCCGTGGCTCCACAGCCGGCCGCACCCATCCCCACTCCGGGCCCGACCGAGGTCCCCGCGCCGACTGCGCCGCCGTCGGCAGCGCCGGTCGTGCCGCCGGCCGCGCCGCTCGCCGCCCCGGTCCCCACGCCACGGGCCACTCCGGCTGCGCCGCCTGCGGCGGTTCCCGCGCCCCCTCCGGCGGTTGCCCCGGGTGCGCCCCCCGTCGCGCTGCCCGCTGTTCCCCCGGCCGGCCCGGCTCCTCTTGCAGCCCAGCCTCAGGCTCCCCCTGTCGTCCTTCCCTTCGGCGGATCGAACCTGTGGATGTGGCCGGCCGCCGGGCTCGTCCTTCTGGGGGCGGGGGTCATCATGAGGCGGATGCTGCGTCCTGATCGGCGACCCAGGCGATCGTCACTGTGACTTCAGGCACGGCGCGGGTGCTCTCCAACGTCTTGCTCGCCGTCGGGACCGGGCTGACGGTCTTCCCCCTGCTCTGGGTGGGCTATACCGCTCTGCAGGTCGGACCCGTCCAGGAGGCTGCGCTCGCGTCGTGGGACGACCCTATCCCGGCGGCTTCGGCCGGGCCCACGGCGCAGTCCATCGCCGCCTCTCCGCCAACCGGCCTTCTCCTGACCATTCCCCGTCTCGGGCTCAAGCGCTTCGTTCCTGAAGGCGCCTCGCTCGACCAGCTGCGGCGCTACGGGGTCGGTCGGATCACCTGGACCCCCATGCCCGACCACGCCGGCATCGTCGGCATCGCCGGTCACCGCACCACCTACGGGGCGCCGTTCTTCCGTCTCGATCGATTGAAGCGGGGCGATCGCATCCTGATCGATCATGCGGGGACGCGTTTCATGTACTCGGTGACCGATCGGGTGGCGGTCCGCCCCCACCAGGTCGACGTGCTCCGGGGCTCGCCGGGCCAACGGGGTGTAGCGCTGGTGACCTGCGCGCCCGTGTACAGCGCAGCGTACCGGCTGGTGATCTTGGGCAGTCTGGAAGAGATATCTCCCATCGCCATCGATCGGGTGAACTGACGACGCTCGCCGCGCTGCTCGACGCCCAGGTGGCGGTGCTCGACACCCGGCATGGGCGCGTGCTGCTGCTGGACGCGCGGACACACGACATCTGGCGCCTCTGCAGGGGCCTGACCGCGGAAGAGATCGCGGCCAGGCGCGCGGAGACGTTGCCCGCCGTGACCACAATGCTTCAGGCGCTGGCGGACGTCGGCCTGGTCACCCCCGACCAGGGGAAGTGGACCGCGGCGGCCGTAAGATGGGTCTGACCCGGAGCGTGGATCCTTGCCGGGTGCAGATGGGCGCGTGGCAGGTCCAGATCCGGGCCCCGGCGCGGATGGTCCAACCCCTGCGTGCGATCCTCTCCCACATCGAGATCCCGGAACAGGGGCTTCCCCCGCTCGCGATCAGCGTCGCTGGGGATGGCTTCGCCCGTGGGATGGTGGACGGGAAGGAGGCCTGGGCGCATCCGCTGTCGGGGCGGGACTGGCTGACGATCCTCCTGGGCTACGCCGTGGCCACGGCGACGTCGCTCCTGCGTGAACTGCTGTTCCTCCACGCCGGTGCCATCGAGATCGGCGGCCGGGGCTCCATCCTGGTCGGCTCACCCGGCGCAGGGAAGACCTCAATCGTCGGGTCGTTGCTGAGGCGCGGCGCCGCTTACCTCTCCGATGAGGTGGCCGTGCTCGACCCGAAGGCCGGGGCCGTGCATGCCTTCAGCCTTCCGCTCGCGGTCAAGCCGTGGACGGCCCAGGCGATGGGAGCCTTCCCCCCGGGGCGCCTCCTGGCAGCGGATGACAACGTGCGGTATCTCTTGCCGGATCGGCGGGCGCAGGGGCCCGTGCCGGTCGACTGGCTGGTGCTGCTCGATCCTTCGGCTCCCGCATCCCGGCCTCTCGAGATGCCGCGTGGTGAGATGCTGCTCGCGCTCAGCAGGCAGGCGTCCAGCTTCCGTCACCGCGATCGCCTGGACGCGGCGTTCTCGGGCTTCGTCCGGATCGTGCGGCGTGCACGGTGCGTCCGCCTGGGATCGGGCGTCCCCGCGGACGCCGCGCGCATCCTGGCCGACCTCCACGGGCTGGCGTAGCTAGCCGAACATCGCCCGCTCATCGGCGCGGGCGTACTCGTGCAGCTCCCGCTCGGTGAACCACAGCGGGATCTCGATCGCAGCTTCCTCCACCGTTCCCGAGGCATGGATGAGGTTGCGGACGGGCCGCTTCATGAGGTTGGCCACCGTGGGGGAGTCGATGGAGAGGTCGCCCCGGATCGTGCCCGGCGCCGCGCGGTACGGCAGGGTGTCGCCGACCAGCTTGCGGACCACCGACACGGCGTGGATCCCCTCCAGCACGAAGACGGCCACCGGTCCCGACGAGACGTAATCGATCAGCCAGCCCCTGACCTGTCGCCCGATCGACAGTGGGTCGTCCGTTCCCGTCTCCTTGCGGACGTCGAGACCGTACGCGGCGAAGGCCTCCTTGGTCTTCCCGCCGATCGTGGTCAGGAATGTCTGGTCGTTCGGATAGTGCCGGTCGAGCAGGTCCCGGGAGGGGAGCAGCATCTTCATCCCCGCGACTTTCAGCCCCGCCCGCTCGAAGCGCGCCAGCACCTCCCCGATCAACCCCCGCTGCACGCCGTCGGGCTTGAGGAACACGAGCGTGCGCTCCCTGCGGATCTCCTTCATGCTCTCCTCCTCAGAATCCGAGCGCGCATCCGTCCACCCGCGGGTCGGACGCCGCGGTGTAGACGCCGTCCGCGGCCGCGATGACCTGCATCCCGCCGGGCTGGTCCACAGGCCCGAGCCGCCGCACGTCGTGCCCCAACGCCTCGAGCTCGCGCAGCGTGGCCTCGGGGAAGCCTTCCTCCATGCGGAGCTCGAAGGGCGCAGGGAGGTTGGCCGGGTCGGTCGCCGGGAAGCTCGTCCAGCGCGGCAGCTCCACCGCCGCCTGCAGCGGGATCCCGCCGTCCACGATCGCGCTGAAGCCCTGCGCGTTCCACTGCGGCTGCCCGTCACCGCCCGGGGTGCCCCAGGCGAGGTGCGGGGCACCGTCCTTGAGGGCCAGCAACGGCATCAGCGTGTGCATCGTCCGCTTGCCGGGCGCGATGACGTTCGCGTGCCCGGGCGTGAGAGTGAAGCCCCGCCCCGCGCGGTTGTTGAGCACAATCCCGGTCCCCTCCACCACCTCGCCGCAGCCGAAGATCGCGGAGAGGCTCGTGATGAAGGAGACGACGTTGCCCTCTCCGTCGGCCGCGCACAGGTAGGTCGTATCGCCGCCGCTCTCGGCGAGGGCGCCGGCGGGGGCCTCGGCCTGCGCCCGGCGCGGGTCGATCGTTCGCCGCCGTGTGGCCGCGTGGTCCCTGGAGAGAAGGGCCTCGAGCGGGATCTTCATCACACGGGGATCGCCGAGGTAGGCCAGGCGGTCGGCCACGGCAAGCTTCTTCGCCTCCACCATGAGGTGGATGCCGCGAGGGCTGTCCCAGCGCAGCTCGTCCGGTGAGAAGCCTTCGAGGATATTGAGCATCTCCAGCAGGATGATCGCCTGGGAGGGCGGCGCGGGCGCGCAGACGGTGAGCCCGCGGTAGGTGGTCCGGATGGGGTCGTGCACCTCGGAGTCGTGCTCCGCGAACTCGCGCTCGGTGAACAGCCCGCCGCGCTCCCGCATGTATCCGGCGATGCGCCGGGCGAGGTCGCCCCGGTAGAACGCCTCGGCCCCGCCCTCGGCCACCGCACGCAGGCTGCGCGCCAGGTCGGGATTCTTGAGCACCGCTCCCGGCCGCGGGGCCTGCCCGCCCGGGAGGTAGATCTTCGCCGACGAGGGGAAGCGGGCCAGGACCTCCTGGGTCTGGCGGATCCACTCCGCCACCTTGAGCGCGACAGGGAATCCGCCGGCGGCGTACTCGATCGCGGGCTCGAGCAGCTGCGCGCGCGCGAAGCGGCCGGAGCCCCACAGGCGCAGCGCCGTCTCCATGGCGTGCACCGCCCCTGGCACGGAGACGGAGAGCATCCCGCGCAGCGGCATCGTGCGGTGTCCCCGGGAGGTGAACCACTCGGGCGTGGCCGCGTCCGGCGCCGCGCCGCTGCCGTTCAGCGCGTACGCCCTCCGCTCGTGCCCCCGCCACAGCACGAGGAAGGTGTCGCCGCCCAGCCCCGACATCATCGGCTGGACGACGCCCAGCACGCCCGCGGCGGCGAGGACGGCGTCGACGGCGTTGCCGCCCTGCATCAGCACACGCAGGCCCGCGGCGGTGGCGAGCGGATGGCCGGTGGCGAGGGCGCCGCGGCGTGAAAACACCGGCGCGCGGCCGGTGCGGGAGGATGCACTCACATCCATGTGAATTGTATCTGTCGTGACCGGCTTCCTCCGCATCCTCCTTATCCTCATCCTGCTCGGCGCTGCGCTCCCCGCCTCCGCGCAGACCATCGTGGCCGAGGACGTCTCGGAGGACGCCACCGAGGCCGGCAGCGAGCCCAAGATCGCACGCGACGGCCGGGGCGGCGTGCACCTCACCTTCGTCAAGCCCGTGAATGGGACGGACCAGGTGCACGTGGCCTCGTCCACCGACGACGGGCGCACCTGGCGCGTGCGTCAGATCACGACCCGCTCGATACCCTCGCGCTATCCGACGCTGGCGGCAGGGCGCGACGGCCGGCTGCATCTGGCCTGGACCGGGTACGAGCCCATCGGCCACATCTACTACGCGCGCTTCGAGAACGGGCGGTGGAGCGCGCCGGTCAAGATCTCACCGGGGAATGCGTACGCCGGCGTCCCGGCGATCGCGGTGGACCCGCAGGGCGCGGTGCATCTGGTCTGGTACGGGATCCGCAACGAGGCCCCGCAGGTGAGGACGAGGCATGGCTCCATCTACGAGATCCTCTACAGCGGGCAGATCGGTGATCGCTGGACCAGCCCGATCGTCATCTCACCGGGCATTCCCGACTCAATCAATCCCTCCCTCGGCGCGGACGCCTCGGGAGGACTCCATGCCGCCTGGTATCAGTTCGACATCCAGGTGTATCAGACGCACTATGTACGCCGGCGGGGCACGCGGTGGGAGCCGCCCGAGCAGGTGAGCGCCGGCGGCAGCGACGCCTTCGCCGTGGCGCTGGCGGTCCATCCGGACGGCCGCGCCTTTGTGGTGTGGGAACGACGGGGGCAGCCCACGCGCATCTATTTCTCGGAGCGGCTGGAGCGCTGGGCGGGGCAGCAGGCGATCTCCCCCGACGGCCGGAACGCCTTCAGCCCCTCCGTCGGCGTGGACACTCAGGGGCGCGTGCACGTCGTCTGGGAGAGCGACGGACGCATCCACCTGCGGCGCCGCGACCGCGCCTGGCAGGGGGTCGAGACGGTGGCCGCGGAAGGGAAGAACACCAATCCGATCATCGCGGCCTACGGCGAGACCATCGACCTCATGTGGACACAGGAGACCGGCGGGCGCAGGCAGGTCCGCTTCGCCACCCTCGGGCCCGCCGGGCCGCGGGACGCCGAGCGCTCGCCGCTGTGGGCCGCCGCCATCCTCATCCTGCTGGCCGGAGGCCTGCTGTGGCAGTGGCGCCGCCGCGCCGCAGTGACCCGCCGATGACCGCGCGGCAGCGATCCTTCGTACGCGCGCTGCTCCGGTGGTACGCGCGCCACCAGCGCCCGCTCCCCTGGCGGCGCACGCGGGACCCGTACCGCGTGCTCGTCTCGGAGATCATGCTGCAGCAGACGCAGGTGAGCCGCGTCCTCCCGAAGTACCGCGAGTTCCTGCGCCGCTATCCGTCGCTGGAAGACCTGGCCCGCGCCCCGGTTCGCCAGGTGAGAGAGACCTGGTACCCGCTCGGATACAACGCGCGGCCCGTGCGGCTGCGGGAGACCGCGCGCACGGTGGTGCGCCGGCACGGCGGGCGGCTGCCGGACACGCGCGAGGCGCTGCTGGCCCTGCCCGGGATCGGCCCGTACACGGCGGGGGCGGTGCTCACCTTCGCGCACGGGAAGCCCACGCCGATCCTCGACACCAACGTCCGCCGCGTCCTGCGGCGCATCTTCTTCCGCGACCGCGCCGTCGCCGACCGGGTCCTGTGGACGCTCGCCGGCTCGCTCCTGCCCCCGGGCGACGGCTACAACTTCAATCAGGCGCTGATGGACTTCGGAGCCACCGTGTGCACCGCCCGCGCCCCTGGCTGCGGGGAGTGCCCCATGCGCGAGCTGTGCCTGGCCTATCCCCGGCTGTCGCGGAGGGCCCGATGACTCCCGGGGAGCGGCCCGAGGAACTGGTGATCCCGGACGGCGTCAAGACGATCCTGCTGGACGCCGGCGACACGCTGATCGCCTACCGGCGGCCGCTGCGCATCCTGCTGCAGGACTTCTTCATCGAGCAGGACGAGATCGTCCGCCGCGATCAGATCGGCGAGGCGCTCGACGCCGTGAGCTCGCGCTACCGCGCGATGATGGAGCGCGTGCGGACGGTGCCCGAGGAGCGCCGGATGTGGTTGGAGGTCGCCCGGGACCTGCTGGACATCCTCCTCCCCCGCCGCCGGGATCTCTACGTCCTGCTCGGGCAGTGGTTCACGGAGAGCTGGAAGCTGATGAAGGTGTTCCGGGACGTCCGGCCCGCGCTGCGGCAGCTGCGGCTGAACGGCTACCGCCTGGCCGTGGTCTCCAACTGGGAGCCCTCGCTGGAGGAGGTGCTCGACCACCTCGGGCTGCGCTTCCACTTCGCCGCGGTGGTCACGTCATCGGTGGAAGGGATCGCCAAGCCCGATCCGCGGCTGTTCGGGATCGCCCTTGAGCGCTGCGGCGTGCCGGCCGGCGAAGCGATCAGCGTCGGCGACGACATCGAGCGGGACGTCGAGGCCGCGGCCAGGATCGGGCTGCGCGGCATCCTGCTCGACCGCTTCGACGACCATCCCGACTTCCACCCGCGGGTGGAAAGCATGGCCCGCCTCGTGGAGCTCCTCCCGGTCCGCGTCCCCCAGCCGCAGTAGGGCGGACATATGCCCCGCAACCCGTTCCGAATGCGCGTCCTCGCCATCGTGGGCGCGGTCCCGAAGGGCCGCGTGGTGACGTACGGCCAGGTTGCCACTCTCGCCGGCAAGCCGCACGGCGCCCGCGAGGTCGGCTGGATCGCCCACGCCGGCGGCCCCGGCCTCCCCTGGCAGCGCGTCGTCAACAGCGCCGGGGGCCTCGCCACGGGCTACACCGGCGGGCAGGAGGGGCACCGGCGCGCTCTGCGCCGCGACGGCGTCCACCTCGGCCCCGACGGCCGCGTGGACCTCCGCCGCCATCTCTGGTGGCCCGACGCCCGCACCCGGCGGCGGCTAGGATTGGGCTGAGCAGAGGAGAGCCATGCGGATCGAGATCCTGGGCTCCGGCGGCGCGATCTCGACACCGCGGCCCTTGTGTCAATGCCGCGTGTGCTCGCTGGCACGCCAGCGAGGCGTTCCCTACAGTAGGGGTGGCCCCAGTCTCTTCGTGCACGGGCCGAATGCGCTGTTCGACACGCCCGAAGACATCAAGACGCTCCTCAACCGGTCGACCGTCGGAGTGATCGCGGCCGGCTTCTATTCGCACTGGCACCCGGACCACGTGATGGGCCGGCGGGTGTGGGAGGAACTGAACCAGGACTGGCGCCATTGGCCTCCGCAGCATCAGCGGACGAGTGTCTTCGTGCCGGAGCGGGTCGCTCGGGACTTTCGCAAGTACCTCGCCACGTGGGACCATCTGGCTCTCTTCGCCAAGCGCGGAATCATCGACCTCGTGGAGCTTCCGGACGGAGAATCCGTGACGCTTGGGAAGACCTCGATCCGCCCGTTTCGCCTGCACGAAGATTACGTCTACGGCTTCGTCCTGGAGGAAGACGGAACCCGAGTGCTGCTGGTGCTGGACGAACTTCACGGTTGGGAGCCG
>DASUAK010000109.1:0-8741 GCA_035763845.1 bacterium
CTTCGGCCGTCCCCCCGCGCAGCGTCGCCCACCACCCGGCGATCAGCCGCCCCACGTCGGCCCGGAACAGGATGAGGGCGGCGAACGCCGTGCCGAGATGGAGCACCGCCTCGAGCAGGATGCCGGGCCGCGTGATGCCGAGGAAGGTCTCGGCGAAGATGAGGTGGGCCGTGCTGCTGACCGGGAGGAACTCGGTCAGCCCCTGGACCAGACCCAGGATGACCATCTCGAGCACATTGGCGCTCCGTTGAAGAGTCCGGCGTCAGCTACGCGCTTCTCACGGTCTTTCTGCGCCGCGGCGGCGGTTCCCTTTTCTCGTGTTGCGTACGGCGGGGCGATGCCGCACCCGCGCGTCCGCCCAGTTGACGCCCGCGCCGGTCGCCGCGCGCAGGCGGTCCGCGAGCTGCCCCTGATGGTACTGGATGTGGCGGATGTTCACGATCTGGTGCGCTGCCTTAGGGGTCTTGTACCAGCTGAACCCGCTGTGCGGCGAGGTGAGGTCGAGGGCATCCACCGCCTCATCCACCGCGCCGTCCACGATGCCCCAGTAGTCCAGGACCTCCGCCTTCGTGTAGGGCCGCCGGCCGCGCATCGGGGTGCTCATGCGGTGGATGCCCCGCTGGTTGTGTTCCCACGGGCGGAAGGCGCGGTTGTTGGGCTGGAGGTAGAGGTGGGTGTAGTAGAGCGTGTGGTAGGCGATCCGCCAGAACGGATTCGCGTGGCGGCCGCGGGCCGCCCACAGATCGTCGGGGCACTTGCGGATGGCATCACGCAGCATCGTGAGCGACGCGTGGTACTGGCTCTTCAGCGCCGACCGCAGCGCCTCGAGCGGAAAGACGGCATCTGCCTTCTTCCTCATGACGGCCTCCCAGGTCATCGTGGGGCGGGGCGCTTCGTCCGCAGCATCGAGCCGAGGACCTGGAAGTCCCGCAGCAGCGTCTCGCGCGCGGCGGGACCGTAGCGGCCGAGGGCCGGATGGTAGAGCGGGAGGATGACACGGCCGTCCTGCCGGTGCGGCGCTCCGTGGACCTTACTGATCTTCCGCCCCGGCAGGAAGCACTCCACGGCGACGCGGCCCATCGGGACCACGATCTCGGGGGCCACGACGGCCAGCTCCTCCTCGAGCCACCCGCGGCAGGCGGCGATCTCGGCCGGCCGCGGTGCCCGGTTGCGTCCCGGAGGGGGCCCCACGAACGGCCGGCACTTCACCGCGTTGGTGATGTAGACTTCGCCGCGGCCGAGGCCGATGGACGCCAGGAGGGTATCGAAGAACCTGCCCGCCGTCCCGACGAACGGCTCCCCGCGCTCGTCCTCCCACCGCCCCGGCGCCTCGCCCACGAACATGACGCGCGCGAGCGCGGGTCCCACGCCCGGCACGGCCTGGGTGCGGCCGGCGGCGAGGACGCACTGCTCACAGCGGCGGATGCGCGCCTGCAGGCGCCGCAGGGCGCGCTCCCGGCCCGCGGTCTCGGAGGCGGCGGTCGTCATTCCCATGCAATCCTCACCCCAGTATAGGTGGGACATCGTCTACGGGAGCACGACGAGAGGAGGATCTGCTGGAAGTACGACGCGAACACCTACACCAGGTGATGGCGGACGTGAAGTATCGCCGAGCTGCGGGCCTCCGCCGGCGGCGCGGCGCCCCCGGCTAGACCGGCGCGGCGGCCAGCTCTTTCAGCACGGCGCTGATCTGCTCCTTCTCCTTCGGCGTCGCCTCCACGAGCGGCAGGCGGGGGGTCCCCACCGCGAACCCGCTCATGACCAGGGCGGCCTTGAGCGGCACCGGATTGGTCGTGATGAACAGCACTTTGAACAGCGGCAGCATCCGCAGGTGCAGCTGGAGGGCAGATCGCACCTCGCCGCGCTCGTAGGCTTTGACCATCTCCTGGATGTCGCGCCCCACCAGGTGGGAGGCCACGCTGACCACCCCCGCGCCGCCGACCGCGAGGATCGGCAGGGTCAGGCTGTCGTCACCGCTGTAGATGAGGAAGTCGTCTTTCGTGCGGCGGCGGATGTCGGAGGCCTGGTCCAGATTGCCGGTGGCCTCCTTGACCGCGACGATGTTCGGGACCTCCGCCAGGCGCGCGATCGTCTCCGGCGCGCAGTTCACGCCGGTCCGGCCTGGGATGTTGTAGAGCATGACGGGCAGGCGTGTGGACTCGGCGATTGCCCGGAAGTGCGCGTACAGTCCGTCTTGTGACGGCCGGTTGTAGTAGGGGTTCACCAGCAGCAGGCCGTCGGCGCCGGCGCGCTCGGCCTCGCGGCTCAGCTTGATGGAGTGCTTCGTGTCGTAGGTGCCGGTCCCGGCGACGACCTTCACCCGGCCGCCTACCGCTTCCTTGACCGCCTTGAAGAGCCCGAGCTTCTCCTCGTCGGAAAGCGTCGGCGACTCGCCGGTCGTCCCGGCGACGACGATGCCGTCCGAGCCGTTGTCCGCGAGGTGCCGCGCCAGAGCTGTCACCTCGCCCCACGCCACGGCCCCCGAAGCGTCAAAGGGCGTGGCCATCGCGGTCAGTACGCGTCCGAAGAGCGCCATCTCGATCCCTCCCCTATCCCTCTGTTTCCCGCTCCGAGGCCACGCCCTCGGCCAGCCCGAAGGCGTCGTGCAGAGCGCGCAGCGCCCGCTCCATCTCCTCCCGGCGGACCAGGCACGAGATCGTGGTGTGCGAGTCCGCCGTCTGCAGGATGTCCACGCCGGCGCCGTGCAGCGCCTGCACCACCCCGGCCATGACGCCCGGCCGGCCGCGCATCCCCGCGCCGATGATCGAGACCTTCGCGCACGGCCGGCTCACGTCCGCCGTGAAGCCGAGTTTGGAGAGGAGGTTCCGGGCGCGCTCGGCGGCCTCCTCCTTCACCGTGAAGGCGAGCAGCTCCGGGAGGAGGTTGATCAGGTCGATGCTGATGCCCTCCCGGGCCAGCGACTCGAGGGCCGCCAGCGGCTTGCCGAGATCGCCGTCGCGGCGGCGGACCTTCAGCTGGACGACGTCGGGCAGATGCGCCAGGGCGATGACCGGCCGCCCGTCGATGATGGGAACCCCGAGCTCCTGGCCTCTCATGATGACCGTGCCTCCATTCGGACCGCCCAGCTGCTTGATCACCAGCCGGACGTCGTGCTCCCGGCCGATGTCCGCGGCGCGCGGGTGCAGCACCCTCGCGCCCAGCGCCGCCATCTGCGAGACCTCGTCGTAGGTGATGCTCCGGATCGCCCGCGCCTGGGGGACGACCTTGGGGTCGGCGGTCATGATCCCTTCCACATCCTTGTAGATCTCGACCACGTCTGCTCCCAGAGCCGCGCCCATCGCCACCGCGGTGGTGTCGCTCCCCCCGCGGCCGAGGGTGGTGATCTCGCCCTCTGCCGTCACGCCCTGGAACCCGGCCACGACGACGACGCGGCCGGCGTCCAGCTGCCGCAGCGTGGGCGCCGGGTCGATGCTGAGGATGCGTGCGTCGTTGAACTCGTCGGTGGTGAGGATGCGGGCCTGCGCGCCGGTCAGGGCGATGGCCGGGCAGCCGGTCCGGGTCAGGGTGTGGGCGAGCAGCGCGGTGGAGATGACCTCGCCCGTGCTGAGCAGGAGGTCCAGCGTGCGGGGATCGATCTCCTCCCCCACGTCGCGGACCAGCGTGAACAGGGTGTCCGTGGCGTACGGATCGCCCTCGCGGCCGATGGCGGAGGCCACCGCGACGACGGCGGACCCCTCTCCCCGCGAGGCGCCGATCTGCTCGGCCGCCTGCGCCCGTCCCTCCCGAGTGGCCAGGAGGGCGCCGCCGTATTTCTGCACGACGATCCGCATGAGGGTCAGGCCCGGACGGAGCTCCGGACGAGGCCCCGCTGCACCAGGTGCTCGGCGATCTGGACGGTGTTCAGCGCCGCGCCTTTCCGCAGATTGTCGGCAGCGGCGAAGAAGGCGAGATTGCCCGCCTCGTCGGTACGGATGCGCCCGACGTAGCAGGGATCACGTCCGGCCGCGAGCAGCGCGGTCGGGTAGGCGGCCGAGGATGGCTCGTCCACGACAGCCACCCCCGGCGCGCGCTCCAGGATCGCGCGGGCGCGATCCGGATCCAGCGGTGACCGGAACTCCGCGTGCACGGCGACCCCGTGGCCGACCAGCGTGGGGACGCGCACGCATGTCATCCCCACCCGAAGGGTGGGGACATGCAGCAGCTTCCGCAGTTCGGCCGCTACCTTGACTTCTTCACTCGTGTGCGCTCCATGCAGCCGCCCGATCGACGGGAGAATGTTCATAGCAATCGGATGGGGAAACGCCTTCCCTCCCGGTCCATCGGGCGGCAATCCTCTGGCCGCCGCTTCCCGGAGTTCACTCCACAGCTGCTCGACCCCCCCCTGCCCCGCCCCCGAGACCGACTGATACGAGCAGGCGATCACTTTCTGCAGCCCCGCGTCTCTATGGAGGGCCCCCAGCGGCACCGCGATCGTGGCGCAGGTGCAGTTCGGGTTGGCGACGATGCGCCGGGGGAGATGGTCCAGGTCGTCCGCGTTCACCTCGGGGATGACCAGCGGCACGCCCTCGGCCATGCGGAAGGCGGCGGAGTTGTCGATAGCGATCAGGCCGCGCCCGGCGGCGACCGGGACCCACTCCTCGGCCACCGGATCGGGTGTGTCGAAGATGGCGAGGTCGAGCCCGTCGAAGCGCTCCGGCGCGATGGCCTGGACGGTGTGCGCGCCGATGCGCCTCCCCGCCGAGCGCGGGCTGGCCAGCAGCATCAGCTCGGCCACGGGGAAGGCCCGCTCCTCCAGGATGCGCAGGACCTCGCGGCCCACCGCGCCGGTGGCGCCGACGACCGCGAGGCGGTAGCCGTTCATCGCCATCTTGTCCGCCACTGTATCACGTTCACGACAGCTCCAACAGCTTCTCCAGCCCGTAGACCAGGCCCGGGAGGCTCCGCACGCGGCGGACCGCCAGCAGCAGCCCCGGCATGAACGACTCCTCGTTGATGGAGTCGTGGCGGAGCGTCAGGGTCTGCCCCGGCCCCCCGAAGATCACCGCCTGGTGGGCGACGAGCCCCGGGAGCCGGACGCTGTGCACTGGCACGCCCTCCGACCGGCCGCCGCGCGCTCCCGCTATCATCTCTTCTTCCCTCACCGCGGGCTCCGGCACGCCCGACCGCGAGGCAGCGATCAGTGCGGCCGTCTTCACTGCGGTACCGGACGGGGCGTCCCGCTTGCGGTCGTGGTGCAGCTCGATGATCTCCGCGTGCGGGAAATAGCGGGCGGCCTGGCGCGCGAACTCCATCATGAGGACGGCGCCGATGGCGAAGTTCGGGGCGATCACGGCCCCCACCCCGCGCGCCTCGCAGAGACTGGTCAGGTCGTTGATCTGCTGCGTGGTGAGCCCGGTGCCGCCGATGACCGGGGAGACGCCGGAGGGGATCGCCGCCCGGGCGTGGTCGACCGCGGCCGCGCCGGGGCTGAAGTCCACCAGCACGTCGACGCCGGCGGCGAGCGCGCCCTCGAGGTTAAGGGTGATCGGAACGCGCAGCGTCCCGGCCCCCGCCACCTCGCCCGCGTCGCGGCCCACCGCGCTGCTGCGGCCCAGCGCCGCGGCCAGCACGAGGTCGGCCTCGCGCGCGACGGCCCGCACCGCGGCCCGGCCCATCCGGCCCGCGGCGCCCGCCACGGCCACCCGCAGTGGTTCCGTCATCGCTAGGCCTTGGCTTCGACGTACGAGGCGAACGCCCGGCGCATCGCCTCGGCGAGCGCGCCGTCCGGGCGGAAGGGCCCGATCGCAGCCATGGAAAGGCTCCGCGGCTGGAACAGCTCCGCGGCCATCGCCTGGAGGTCCTCGGCGGCCACGGCGTCGACCTTCGAGATCAGCTCGTCGAGGGTGATCTGGCGGCCGTGGTAGATCTCCGAGCGGGCCAGGATTGACATCCGGCTGCCGGTGCTCTCCAGCGAGAGCATAAGGCTCCCTTTGAGCGACTCTTTGGCCCGGGACAGCTCCACGGCGTCGACAGGCTCGCGGGTCATCTTCTCGACCTCGTGCAGCGTGAGACGGATCACCTCGGGGCCCATCTCCGGGCTCATCCCGGCGTAGACGACGAAGAGGCCGCCGTCGCGGTAGGACGAGGCGTAGGAGGTGATCGTGTACACCAGCCCCCGCTTTTCCCGGATCTCCTGGAAGAGCCGTGAGCTCATCCCGCCCCCGAGCAGGTGGTCGAGCAGCGAGAGCGTGTACCGGGCCTCGTCGTCCTGCGCCCGGCCCCGCGTGCCGAGGCAGAGGTGCACCTGCTCGGTCTCCTTGAAGCGCGTGGCGAGGTCGGCCTGCGGGCGCGGCGGATCGGCGGCGATCGGGGCGGCGGGCCCCGTCCACCCGGCGAAGCGGCGGGCCAGGACGTCCACCACCGTCTGGTGCTCGACGTCGCCGGCGACGGAGACCACGGTGTTTCCGGGCCGGTAGTAGCGCTGTACGAACGCCAGCAGGTCCTCCCGCGTCAGCCGGTTCACCGTGGCCAGGGTGCCGATCACGGGCCGCCCCAGGGGGTGGCCGTTCCATACCGTCTGGGCGAAGAGGTCCTGCACCAGCTCGTCCGGGGCGTCCTCGTAGCTCTTGATCTCCTCGGCAATGACCTGCCGCTCGCGCTCGATCGACTCGCCGGCGAAGGTGGAGCCGAGCAGCATGTCCGCGACGATCTCGACCGCGCGCTCGAAGTGCGCGGACAGCACCTTGACGTAGAACACCGTCTGCTCGCGGTCGGTGAAGGCGTTCATCTGGCCGCCGATCTCGTCCGCGGCCTGGGCGATCTCGAGGGCGCTGCGGGAGGCGGTGCCTTTGAAGAAGAGGTGCTCCAGGAAGTGGGAGATGCCGTGCTGGCTCGCCGGCTCGTAGCGCGAGCCCGCGTTCACCCAGATGCCCATCGCCGCGGTGCGGACGTGGGGCATCCGCTCCGTGACGACGCGCAGCCCGTTGGGAAGGACGCTCTTGGCGATCTCGTCGCGCATGGCATGATCCCGGTCTCCGCCCGGGGGTCCGGCGAAGGTGCTACAACCTCTACTGTGCTGGGGCGAGGATTCCTCTTGCAGCTACTCCGGCCGCCGTCCCCGGGGCCCGCCCGGCCGCCCGCGGCGGGCGCCGCCGCCCTCGGGGCGATGCCGGCGCTCGTCGCCCCCCGGCCGGCCTTCGCGCGAGCGCGGCCGCTCGTCCTCCGGTCCCGGGGTGAGACGCTTGGTCAGGTTGATCCGGCCCAGGTTGTCGATCTCCTTGACGCGAACCTGGATCTCGTCGCCGACCTTCACCTTGTCCTCGACGCGCTCGACCCGCTCCCCGTCGCCCAGTTCGGAGATGTGCAGCAGCCCCTCCTTGCCGGGCAGCACCTCGAGGAAGGCGCCGAAGTTCATCAGGCGCGTGACGCGGCCGGTGTAGATCTCGCCGACCTTCGCCTCGCGCACGATGCCCTCGATCATCTGGATGGCGCGCCGCGCGGCATCCTCGTCGGCCGAGGCGACGTGCACCTTGCCGTCCTGCTCGATGTCGATCTTCACGCCGGTCTCGGCGGTGATCTTGTTGATCACCTTGCCTCCGGGGCCGATCACTTCGCGGATCTTGTCCGGGTTGATCTCGATGGTGATGATCCGCGGCGCGTAGGGCGACAGCGTGGGCCGCGGCTCGGGGATGGCCTGGACCAGGACGTCCAGGATGGCCAGCCGCACGGTGCGCGCCTCGGCCAGCGCGCGCTCGAAGACCGGCCGTGTCAGCCCTTTCGTCTTGATGTCCAGCTGCAGGGCGGTGATGCCCACGCGGGTGCCGGCGACCTTGAAGTCCATGTCGCCCATCGCATCTTCCAGTCCCTGGATGTCGGTGAGCACCGCGAAGCGCCCGCCCTCGCCGCTGATCAGGCCCATGGAGATGCCGGCCACGGGGGCCTTGATCGGCACGCCCGCGTCCATCAGGGCCAGGGTGGAGCCGCAGACCGAGGCCATCGAGGTGGAACCGTTGGACTCGAGGACCTCGGAGACGAGGCGGATCGTGTACGGGAAGACGTCCTCCCCGGGCAGCATTGGCTCGATGGCGCGCTCGGCGAGCAGCCCGTGGCCGATCTCCCGGCGGCCGGGTGAGCGCAGCGGGCGGACCTCGCCGACGCTGAACGGCGGGAAGTTGTAGTGATGCAGGAAGCGCTTGCGGGTGCGGCGCGACAGGTCGTCGATGATCTGCTCGTCCTCACCCGTGCCCAGCGTCGCCACGGTGAGCACCTGTGTCTGGCCCCGCTGGAACAGTCCGGAGCCGTGCGTCCGCGGCAGCAGGCCAACCATCGCCCGCAGCGGCCGGAGGTCGGTGAGACCCCGTCCGTCCACCCGGCGGCCGTCCTCCAGGACGGCCCGGCGTACCTCGGCCTTGATCACGCCCTGGATCAGCTCGCTGATCTCCGCCGCGCGGTCGGCGTACTGCGCCGCGAACGCCGGCGCGACGCGGGTCAGGATCTGGTTGAGGGCGTCCTCGCGCATAAGCTTCTCGGGCCGGCTCAACGCCTCCCGGATGAGGGGCAGGGCCCGCTCTCGCACCGCGGCGCTCAGCGCCGGATCGGCCTGCGGCGCGTCGACCTCCACCTTCGGCCGTCCGGCAAGGCCCGCGAGCTCGCGCTGGGTGCGGATGATCCGGCGGATCTCCTCGTGCGCCAGGTCGAGCGCCTCGAGCACCTGCGCCTCGGTCACTTCCCGGGCGCCGGCCTCGACCATGACGATGGAGGACTCCGTGGCGGCCACGACCAGGTCCAGCGTGGCGTCGGCA
>DASUAK010000110.1:0-11564 GCA_035763845.1 bacterium
GTACCGCCGAGGATCTTCAGCGGCAGGCAGACGAAGACGAACTCGTGGATGCGGGCGCGGGAGAGCTCGACGAGGTTCAGGTTCTCGATGATGTACACGCCGCGGGTCACGAGGAGGATGGCGTGGCCCGGCAGGGTGACGCCCAGGCGCGGATCCACGACGCCCGGCACGTCCCAGGCCATGTTGTCGACGCCCACCGCCAGCACGCGGAACGACGCGAGCCATTCCGACGCCTCGCCGGAGACGCCGGCGCTCGCGAGGTAGCGGTCGGGATTCCCCCACTCCGCGTCGCTGCCGGTCCGCACCAGGACGACGTCGCCGGCGCGGATCAGGGTTCCCTGGGCCTGCGCCGCGGCCTCCAGCTCCGCGACGGTGATGAGCGAGCGCTCCGGGAGGCGGCCGCCGCGGAGGGCGGCGAGATCAAGCATCACCCCGCGGGCGACGATGGGCGATACGGTGTCGATGCCGAGCTTCGTGAAGCCGGCGGGCGTCTGGACCTCGGGCGAGACCTTGAGGCCGCCGTACAGGGTCATGTCCATCGCCTGATGGACGAAGGCGTCGATGTGCGTGCCGGCGTGCTCGGCGGTGAAGATCATCCCCGCTGCGCTGGTACGCCGCTCCTCCGCGCCCGGCTCGTGCCGCCGGTGCAGGGTGAAGACGGTGCCCGGCCGGTGCGGAGGATGCACGGGATCGCCCAGACGGCGGGTCTGCTCGAGGTCGAAGATGCGGGCTCCGGTGAGCGCCTGGGCGAGCTCGGCGACGGACAGGTTCATCGCGGAGCCTCCTGCTTCTGGAGGCTGCGAAAGGCGGCGAGCGCGCGGTCGATGATGGCGCCGGCGCTGCCGAGGTAGCCGGAGACGTCGAGGGCCGCCGCAAGCTTGTCGGGTGACAGGACCTTCCGCACCCGCTCGTCCACCAGCGCCGCGTCGGCCAGGGCTATGCCCGAAGCGACCGCCCGGTCTGTGATCCGCTGGACGACGCGGTAGGCCTCGGGGCGTCCGAGCGTCCGGGCGAGGGCCATCGTGAGCGCTTCGGCCATGATCGTCCCGCCGGTCGCATCCAGGTTGGTGCGCATCCGCTCGGCGTCCACCTGCAGGTTGGTCAGCGCGCGGTGGACCCATTCGAGCGCGCCGGCCGTCAGGCGGAACAGCTGCGGGATCGCTTCCCACTCCGCCTGCCAGGCTCCGGCGGAGCGCTCGTGCTCCTGTATAGAGGAGGCAAGGATCACGCTCACCTGGGCGATCGCGAGCCGCGCGCACGCGACCGCCGCGGTAGCCTCCACCGGATTGCGCTTGTGCGGCATCGTAGAGGAGCGGCCCTTCACCTCGCCCGCGCCGGTGGAGACCTCTCCCACTTCAGTCTGGCTGAGCAGCGCCAGATCGGTCGCGATCTTGCCCATCGCCCCGGCCACCGTGCCGACGGCCGAGGCGATCTCCGCGACCCGGTCCCGCTCGGTGTGCCACGGCCCCTCGGGAACCGGAAGGCCGAGATCCTCGCCCAGGAGGGTGGCGATCTTGAGACCGGCGTCCCCGTAGGGGGCCAGCGTCCCGGCCGCGCCGCCCAGCTGCACGGCGAGGGCGTCGCGCCGGACCGAGGCGAGCCTGCGAAGGAGGCGGACGGCGAGTCCCAGCCAGCGCGCCGCCTTCAACCCGAAGGTGATCGGCACCGCGTGCTGCAGCAGGGTCCGCCCCGCCATGACGGTCCCGCGATGGCGGTCGGCGAGCGCCGCGCATGCGGAGGCGACGTCGAAGAGCCGGCGCGACAGGAGGTCGAGGCCGTCCCGCATCTGCAGCATCAGCGCCGTGTCGATGGCATCCTGGCTGGTGGCACCCCAGTGGACGAACGGCCTCGCGCCCTCATCGACGATGGCGATGAGCTGTCGCACGAGGGGAACGACGGGGGTGGCAGATTCGGCGGCCTCTTTGAACAGCGCAGGAAGGTCGAACAGATCCGCACGACACCCGCGGGCGATGGCGTCGGCCGCGGACACGTCCAGCAGCCCCGCGCGGGCCTGCGCGCGCGCGAGGGCCGCCTCGAAGTCGAGCATGCGCTGGACGAAGGCGCGGTCCTCGAAGACCTCGGCCATCTCCGGTGTCGTGAACATCGCCCCGCGCAGGCCGCTCATCTCCCGGCGCCCACCGCCGAGCGGGCCTGGAGGTCGCGCAGGACGGTCAGCTCCTGCTCCGTGGGCGGCGGCGTCTCGTCCAGGCGGTGCGCGAAACGGACGGGCCAGCCGGTCCGCTCGACGATGTCGCCGCGGGACACGCCGGGATGCAGCGAGGCGACGGTGAGCTCCTTCGTCTCCGGATCGGGGCGCATCAGGCAGTGGCTGGTGACGACGAGGACCGGGCCTTCGGTCGCCAGCCCGATGCGGCGGCGGTGATCGCCGCCCTCCCCGAAGCCGAAGGAGGTGATGAAGTCCACCTTCGCGGCGAAGATCCGCTTCTCGTGCGGCACGATGACGAAGACCCGCTGACAGAAGCTCGCGATCTCCGGAGCCCCGCCCCCGCCGGGCAGCCGCACCTTGGGCTTCGCGTAGGGCCCGACCACGGTCGTGTTGATGTTCGCGAAGCGGTCGATCTGCGCCGCGGCGAGAAAGCCCACCGTGATGCGCCCGCCCTGCAGCCAGTAGGCGAACATCTCGGGCACGGGCACCGTGGTCAGGGCCGTCTCGCAGAGCTCCGGGTCCCCGATCGACAGCGGCAGCACCGAGGGCTTCGTCCCGATCGTTCCCGACTCGTAGATGAGGGTGATGCCGGGGGCGTGGGTCAGCCGCGCCAGGTTGCACGCCGCGCTCGGCGCCCCGATGCCGACGAAGCAGACATCGTCGTCCCGCAGGGCGCGCGCGGCGGCGATCATCATCATCTCCGACGCGGTATACGCGCTCACGCCCGCACCTGCCGGAGGACGTGCGCGCGCATCCAGGCCAGGAAGCTGTCGCGCTCGCGCGAGATCTCGTCCCAGGCTGTGTAGAAACCGTTGTCGCGGCCGTAGTACCCGTGCGCGTACGAAGGCCGCGCCCCGCCCGGGACGGCCACCACGGCATCCACGGTCCAGTCCGGCAGCACGACGGAGTTGGGGCTCGGCGGACGCAGCGCGTCCACGATCTCTTCGACCGTGACCACGGCCCGCGAGGCCGCCAGCACCGCCTCCTTCTGCACGCCGACGATGCCCTCGAGCAGGACGTTGCCCGACCGATCGGCGCGCTGGGCGTGGACGATCGTCACGTCCGGCCGCACCGACGGGATGGCGGTGAGCTTCTCGCCGCTGAACGGGCACTGGATCGAGCGGACGCTGGGGTTGTCGCGGGCGAGATCGGTGCCGGCGTATCCCTTGAGGATGGCGCAGGGCAGCCCCGAGGCGCCCGCGGCGTAGGCGGCGGCCATCCCGGCGTGGCTGTGCTCCTCGATCTCGAGGGGATGCGGCCAGCCGTTCTCCACGGCGTCGCGGAAGCGGTGCAGGGAGCCCACGCCCGGATTTCCGCCCCAGGAGAAGATGAGCTTGCGGGCGCAGCCCATCCCGATGAGCTGGTCGTAGATCAGGTCGGGGGTCATGCGCACCAGGGTCAAGTCTCTCCGGCCCTGGCGAATGATCTCGTGAGCCGCGGCGAACGGGATGAGGTGCGTGAACCCCTCCATCGCCACGACGTCCCCGTCACGCACGTGCTCGGCGATCGCGTCGGGCAGCGAGACGAGGCGCGCCCGGCGCGGGGCGCCGCGCGCGATCATAGGTCGAAGAACACCGTCTCCCCTTCCCCCTGCAGGACGATGTCGAAGCGGTACCCCGGCGTCCCCCCCGGCTGCGCCGCGGGCCGGGCCACCAGCGTCGCGCGGCGGTGCTCGGGCACCATCCGCAGCACGGGATCGGTGGCGATCGGACCGTCCTCGGGGAAGTAGATGCGGGTGCAGAGGTGGTGCAGCAGACCGCGGGCGAAGACGGCGACGTTGATGTGCGGCGCCTGGGTGGTGGCCCGGTCGAAGGGCACGCGCCCGGGGCGGATCGTCTCGAACCAGTAAGCGCCCTGGCGGTCGGTCCCGGCGCGGCCAAATCCAATGAAGGCGGGATCGAGCGGCACGGCGCGCCGGTCGGCGGGGTGGCGGTAGCGCCCCTGGGCGTTGGCCTGCCAGATCTCTACCATCGCGTCGGAAACCCCCTCGCGCCGCCCGTCGAGCACCTGCCCTTCGATGCGGATGCGGTCTCCGGCCGTGGATGCCGCGACGAGCACGTTGAGCCCCTCACGGACGAGCGGATGGAAGAACGGTCCGACGGTCTGCGGCGGCGTGAGGGCGAGGACGGTCATCGCTTCGCCGCCCGGAGCGGCTCGGGCTCCTCGAAGGGCGTCGCCTCGGGGCCGCGGAGGACGATGTCGAACCGGAAGCCGAGCGCCCATCCCTCCTGGGTGACGTCGTGATCGTACCGCGCGACGAGCCGCGCGCGGGCCGCGGCCGTGGGGATGGCGTTGAAGATCGGATCGAGGCTCTGCAGGGGGTCCCCCGGGAAGTACATCTGGGTCACCAGGCGCGACACCCAGGCGGGTCCGAACAGCGAGAAGTGGATGTGCGCCGGCCGCCAGGCGTTGGGATGGTTCGCCCACGGGTACGCGCCCGGGCGGATGGTCGTGAACCGGTACAGCCCCGCGGCGTCGGTCAGACAGCGGCCGTACCCGAGGAAGTTGGGGTCGAGCGGCGCGGGATGCTCATCCACGCGGTGGCGGTACCGGCCCGCGGAGTTCGCCTGCCAGACCTCGACGAGCGTCTCGCGCTGCGGCTCGCCCCGGTCGTCGAAGATGCGCCCGGTGACGATGATCCGCTCGCCCAGCGCCGGCTCGCCCGTCCCCATGTTGGTGGTCAGGTCGCTGTCGCCGGGCGCGATGCCGATGAGGGCCGGCCCCGGTCCGGTGAGCTCCGAGAGCGTCTCCGGCGACGGCACGAGCGGCTCCTTCGGCGCGCGCAGCACGGTGGAGCGGTAGGCTTCATAGAGATAGGGCGGGAAATCCGGGTCCCGCCTGCTCCTCCGGAGGGTCATCGGTCCTTCCCCTCGAGGATGGATTTGGCCGCGGCGAAGGCGGCGTTGGCCGCCGGGATGCCCGCGTAGATGGCTACGTGCAACAGCACCTCGGCGATCTCCTTCGGATCCACGCCCACGTTCTTGCTGGCGCGCAGGTGGAGCTCGAGCTCCTCCCGCCCCAGGGCGGCCAGGATGGCGATCGTCACCAGGCTGCGCGTGCGCCGATCGAGATCCGACCGCGCCCACACCGAGCCCCAGGCGGTCTCCGTGATGAACCGCTGGAAGACGGCATCGAAGGAGGTCTCTGCGGCCGAGGCGCGCGCGACGTGCTCGGCGCCGAGGACCTCCCTGCGCACCTTCATCCCCGCCTCGTAGCGCGAGTCCATCAGCCCGCCCCGCCTCGCTGTGACGTGATCTTCCGGACCAGGTACGACCAGATCATCTCCGGCGAGTAGACGTGGGCCTGCTTGGCGAGGGCTTCCTCGTCGCTCGACCAGCTTGCGAGCTCCCCCGCGGCCATCGCCAGCAGCTGCTTGCGGCAGGCGCGCTCGAGCAGGATGGCCAGGGCCACCGCCTGCTGGGCCGAGGCGCCCGCGGTGACGATGCCGTGGTGCACCATCAGCGCGGCGTTGCGTGCGCCGAGCGAGCCGGCGAGGGCCTCGCCCAGCCCGCGCGTGGTGATGAGGTCCCCGGTCTCCGTGAACCGGGCGATGTCCGGCGGCACGAAGAGCGTCCCCTCGTGCGAGATCGGGCGCAGCGGGGTGACCAGCGCCGCGAAGGCCACGGCGTGCGGGGCGTGGGCGTGGACCACGCTGTGCGCATCGCTCCGCGCGCGCATGATCTCGGTGTGGATTGGATACTCGATGTGCCGGCGGCCCTCCCCGGCGAGCACCTCGCCCTCCCAACCTACCAGCAGCACGCGCTCCGGCGTGACCTCCTCGAAGCCCCAGCCCGAGGCCTTCATCCAGACCCCGCGCCCGTCCGGGTCGCGCACCGAGACGTGGCCGAGAACGAAGTCGCCGAGGTCCTCCACGCCGAGCACGTTGCTGGCCGTAGCAACCAGCCCCCGGAGCGCCCGATCGCGCTCGGTCAGCATGGCCCGGCTCATCGTGCGTCTCCCATCGATGTCGGATCCCCGGCGCCGCCCGCGGCGGGCAGGGGCGTCCCGGGGCGCCGGTAGAAGCTGTCGTCCATGTGCGAGGGCACCCCCTCCCGGGCGATGAGCTCTTCGTACTCGCGCCGGATGTAGGGATCTTCCTCCCAGTACGGGATGGCGCTGCCGCCCTCGTCGAGGTGCATCGCGTTCTTGTCCAGGACGTCCTCGCCGGGGCGTCCCGGCTCCCGGCCGGTGCCGCGACCGAACGGCCCGAACCAGGCCATCAGGCGCAGCGGCTCGCTCGCCACCCCGAAGTGCTGGTGGAACCACTGCCCGCCCATCGGCGCCGCGCTGACCATCCCCACCGGCTCGTAGTCCTGCCGCACGACGCGGGCGGCCTGCCCCGTCTCCCAGGGCCGCGTTCCGACCTCGCGCGGCCAGGCGTAGGTGTAGCCCTTCCCGCCGATGCAGATGAGCACCGCGGCCGACTCGTGCGCGTGCGCCTTCGAATAGCGGCCGGAGTCGTGCTGGCCGATCCAGTGATAGAAGACGTTGCCGCCCAGGTGCGGTTCGAGCCGGCGGAAGCCCGGCGAGCGGCGGTTGTCCAGGGGGAGCGGGAAGCGCGGCGCGTCGGGGATGATGTTGGTGCGCAGCATCGCCAGCCCGCGGTGCGGATCGGGCTCGTACTCGAGGGGCCTGGGCTTGAAGTAGTCCTCCCCGCCGTCGTAGCGGTCGGTGAACGGGTAGGGGCAGTTGAAGATGAAGTCCCGGTTGGTGAAGAGGTTGAAGACCATCGGCGCGCTGGTGCCGGCGAGCAGCAGCGCCGGCCCCGCAGAGCGCGCGTTGATCAGCCGGTGGTGCGTGTTCAGCGGGATGGTGAACAGCGACCCCGGCCCCCACTCCAGGATGTCGCGGCGCCTCGCGCCCTCCTGCCAGATCTCGGCCGCGCCGCGTCCTTCGACGACGAAGATGACTTCCTCATAGAGATGACGCTCGGGGTTCAGAGCGGAGGCGGCAGGGATCTCGACGACGTAGCAGCCCCAAATACCCTCCGTGCCGTACAGTTGAATGAAGGAGCCTCGGCCGCCCATGCGGGCCCATGGAGCAAGGGGGAGTTCCTGTACGCGGCGCACACCAATGCCACGAAACACCGGGATTCCCTCGTGCTCCATGTACATGTCATACGCCGACGGTGGACGCTTCCAGCGGCCCCACCCGGCCCGCTTGTCTCCCTCGGGCTCCCGCCACTTCGCGCTCATCGACCGATCATCCTCAGCAGCAGCCCGGGCGGCAGCGGCAGGTGCAGCAAATACACGAACAGACCGTGGAAGGCCAGCGCCGAGAATGCGGCAAGCGCGAGCCCGAGGAGCCAGCCTTCGCGGTGCGCCCGCAGGTAGGCGAGCACGAAGAGCGGCACGGCGGCCTGGAAGCCGATGAGGATCACGGCCAGGAAGAGACCCAGGATCCAGACGGCGGCGAGCCACGTCCGCCGCACCGCGAGGGCGGGATCGACGGTGGACTCCAGCTCGATGTCGGCGGCCGGCTGCCCCTCGCGCGAGCCGCCGTCCTTCCCCCGAAAGGTAAGCGCGGCTTCGGCGACGGCGAGAGCGATCAGCGGCAGCAAGATTACGCGCGGATAGAGCCAGGACTTGATCGCCCAGCCCTCCGTCTGCCACAACGCCCACAGTCCGACGAGGGCGATCCCGGCGCTGAAGAGGAACGCGTTCCTATCCCGCACCGGCGGCTGCCTCCACTTTGGGCTGCACACGGCTGCGCCGCTGCTGCAGCAGCGAGGAAACGATGACCCCCAGCGTCAGCGCCAGCAGCAGCAGGACGATGGGACGGCCCAGCCACGATGCGCCGTACCGCGCCACGGAGATCCAGAGGTAGCGCTCGGCGATGTTGCCGAGCACCAGTCCGAGCACGAGCGGCGCGCGCGGCCAGCGGAACCGCACCATGGCGTAGCCGAGGGCCCCGAAGGCCAGCATCACGACGATGTCGCCCAGGCTGTTGTTGTTCGTGTATGAGCCCAGGAACGTCAGGACGACCAGGAATGGGATGAGGATCGATCCGCGCACCGCGGTGAGCCGGGCGAGATGGTTCAGGAAGATCAGGCTCGCCGCGACGGTGACGATGTTTGCCAGCACGATCGTCCAGACCATCGACAGCGTCACGGTGAGGTGCCGGGTGAGCATCTCGGGCCCGGGCGTCAGCCCGACCAGCAGGAAGCCGCCGAGGAGGATGGCCATGGCCGAGCTGCCGGGGACGCCGAAGGCCACCGTAGGGATGAGGGCCCCGCCCTCCTTGGAGTTGTTCGCGGCGCCGGGGCCGAGCACGCCCCGCACGTCGCCCCGCCCGAACCCCTCCCGCTCCGCGGGCGTCTTCGCGCTCTGGGTAGCGTGCGCGTAGGCGATCCACTGCGCCACCCCGCCGCCGAGTCCCGGGATGATGCCGATGTAGGCGCCGATGATGCTGCAGCGGATCGTCAGCCAGAAGTGGCGGAAGGCATCCTTCACGCCCTCGAAGACGCCGCCGAGCCTGCCGACGTGGGCCCGGCCCGCGATCGCCGTTCCCCGGACCGCGAGATCGATGATCTCCGGGATGGCGAAGAAGCCGACGAGCACCGGCACGAGGTCGAGCCCCTCCCAGAGGTACAGCGTGCCGAGGGTGTAGCGGAGATGGCCGGCCTGCGGGTCGGGGCCCACGGCCGCGAAGAAGAGCCCGAGGCACCCGGCCAGGAAGCCGCGCAGCATCCCGCGCGACCCGCGCGCGCTCAGGGTGGCGATGAAGGCGATTCCGAGGATGGCCAGCATGAACAGCTCGGGAGAGCCGAAAGCCAGCACGAGCGGCCGGACGACAGGGATGGCCAGGAGCAAAGCCAGCGCCCCCAGGATGGCGCCGATGAGCGAGCTCATCAGGGACGCGCCGAGGGCCCGCCCCGCCTCCCCCTTCTTGGACATGGCATAGCCATCCAGGATGGTCGCCGCCGCGGTGCCTTCGCCGGGGATGCCAAACAGGATCGAGGTGATGTCGCCGGTCGTGGCGACGACGGCGTGCATCCCGAGCAGGAAGGCGAAAGCCTGGACGGGCTCCATCCGATAGACGAACGGCAGCATCAGCGCCAGCGTGGTGCCGCCGCCCAGCCCCGGAAGGAGCCCGACCCAGAATCCCAGCGCGATGCCGATGAGCATGAAGCTCAGGGCATCCCACCGCAGAACCTCGACGAGCGCCTGGAGCAGCGCCTCGATCATCTAGCGCGCTCCGTCTACGTCCACCTGCCTAGTTGAAGCTGAAGAACTGCTGGAAGATCTTCACCACGTCGGAGGGCGAGTTGAGCACGCTCTGCACGATCTTCATCGCCTCATCGCCGCGAACGTACTCGATCTCGAAGCCCGCCTTGTCCGCCTCGGCAAGGAACTCCTTGTCCTGGGTCACTTTCGTGAAGGCGTCCCAGTATGCCCGGACGATCGCGGCGGGCGTGCCCGGCGGCAGCAGATAGGGCCGGCCGAGCTGCTCGGGAACGGATCGCAGGCTCATCACGGCCTTCGAGCGTGCCTCCGAGACGAGCGACTCGTCGGTCGGCAGCTGCGCGATGGCCGGGACCGAGGCCTTGGCCCGGACGATGGGCCGGACCAGCCCGCGGTCGATGAACGGCTTGATCGAGGAGTACGAGCCCGCGCGGCCGTCCACTTCCTTGCGCTCCACGGCCAGCATGATGTCGCCGCTGGCGGGATAGCCGCTGATGATGCGGAGGTTGAACTTCGCCAGGGCTTTGAGAAGCAGCGGAAAGTCGTACGTGCTGGCCCCGGGCCCCGTGGCGCCGACGATGACCGCCTCCTTCGCCGCGATCAGGTCGGCCGGCGTGCGGTGAGGCAGGTCGGCGCGGATGGCCAGGATCGTCGTCTCAGTGGCGGGACTGCCGATCCAGGCGAACTTGCTCATGTCGAAGCGGATCGCGGGAACCTTGACGACCTGGCCGAGGATGAGGTTCCGGTTGAACGCGCCCAGGGTCAGCCCGTCCGGCCGCGCGCCGTAGACGTGGTTGGCGGCGGTGATGCTGTTCGCGCCCGGCATGTTCTGGACGACGACCGTAGGGCTGCCCGGCAGGTACTTCGGCAGGTACCGCGCGATGATCCGCGCGATCTGGTCGTAGCCGCCGCCGGGGTTGTAGCCGACGACGAGGGTGACGGTCTTGCCGGCGAACGAGGGCGGTTGCTGGCCCATCGCAGGCGCGGCGAGGAACAGGAAGATGACTAGCAGCACGGCCGCGATCACCTTCACCCGATGCACCCCCCAAAGTGGGCTTTGCGCTGAGGTCGTGGGTAGTTGTATCATTATTGGACTAAGCGGGTCCCCATCCTCCTGAGCACAGCGCACACAGCGTGTAAGAACCGCATGCCGGAGGGAGAGGCCGGATGGACAACCAGGCTGTTCCCCTGCCCCAGGAGTGGGGCCGCACCGCCTACCGGAGCTTTCTTGAGACCGAGGGGATCCCCGTGGTGACGGGGCTGGCCGTAGACAGTCTCAGCCGCATCGAAGTCGCTGCCTGGGCCCGGACCGGCACGCGCGGCGCCTACATCCAGCTGGCGGGCACCGAGGACACCAACTCCGCCTACGTGATGGAGCTGGCCCCGGGGAAGTCGGCCGCTCCCGAGCGGCACCTCTATGAGGAAGTCTTCTTCGTGCTCGAGGGACGGGGCTCGACGGACGTGTGGAACACCCGGGGCGCCAAGACGACCTTCGAGTGGGGACGCGGCAGCCTCTTCGCAATCCCGCTCAACGCGCATCACAGGCTGCATAATGGATCGGGCCGTGACACGGCCCGATTACTTGGCGTGACCACGGCCCCCCTGCTCATGAACCTGCTGCACAGCCCCGAGTTCATCTACGATTGCGACTACGACTTCGCCGACCGCTTCGGGGGAGAGCAGGACTACTTCAGGCGGGAGGGCACCCTCTACAAGCGGCCCGACAGCGGCCAGAAGATCTGGGAGACGAACTTCGTCGCCGACCTCTACAACCTGCACCTGCACGAGTGGGCCGAGCGCGGCGGCGGCGGGAAGCACGTGAAGTTCGAGCTGGCCAACAACGCCATGGTCGCCCACGTCTCCGAGTTTCAGGTGGGATCATACAAGAAGGGGCACCGTCACGGACCGGGCGCGCACGTCGTCATCCTCGAGGGGCAGGGCTTCTCCCTGATGTGGACCGACCAGCACAAGGCGTTCGAGGACATCCGCTGGCAGCCCGGTTCGATGTTCGTCCCACCCGGGATGTGGTGGCACCAGCACTTCAACACCGGGCCGACGCCGGCCCGCTACCTCGCCATCCGCTGGGGCAGCACGAAGTGGAAGGTGACCCGCTACCTGGACCACCAGGGGATCGACAAGAGCGCGAAGGCCGGCGGCAACCAGATCGAATACGCGGACGAAGACCCCCGCATCCGGGCGATGTTCGTCGAGCG
>DASUAK010000111.1:0-7391 GCA_035763845.1 bacterium
TGATCCGCCCCGATGGCGATGACCAGCGTCTTCGGCGCCTGCGCGACCGCGTATCCACCCAAACCGACGACGGACAGCGCTGCGGCCAGCAATACCGGCAGCGCCCGACGGAGCATCAGGCCTCTCATGAGTCCCCTCCTCTGCGGGTGTGGAATGAAGGGGACTTCGCGGACTGTCAATATCCTCCTCTTCACCGTCCTGACGCGCGGCGCAGCGGTCACGGCGGGGCGGGGCGTGGGCAAGGCCTCGGTGAACGCGGCCGGGGCTACTCCTCGGTCTGCGGGGCCGCCTGCTGCGTGCGATCGGCGTCCTTCTTGCGCTCCTCGGTCCGGCGGGCCTCGCGCTCCACCCACTCTTCGGGCGTCCAGGTGCCCACCCACAACTCCAGCGGATCTCGATGGCGCTCCGTCACGACGTCACCTCCGAAAAACGGCACGACGCCCCCGCACGATGCGGAGGCGTCGCGGCCTCGCTGTTGGCGCCATCATAGCATCCGACGGCCGGGTGTCAAGCACTGGAGCCGAGGCTGACGCTCAGCGGCGGTGGGCACAGAACGTAGTAGTGATGAGAACCGGGGTGGGCATCCTTCTGGTCATCGGTCTCCTCCTGTCCGCCCTTCCGGGGAGTCCCCCATCGGCCTACGCGTGTTCCTGCGCCGACGGGCCGACCCTGCGGGAGTGGATCGAGCTGGCCGATGCGATCTTCGCCGGCCGGGTGATCTCGACCGAGCGGGTCGGAGAGATGACGCGGTCCTGGGTCGAGCGCACCGGGCGGTACCCTTTCACGCGCGTGGACCTCGAGGTCCGGCTGATCTGGAAGGGCAAGGTCGGCCCGCGGGTCGTGATCGGCACGGGGATCGGTGGAGGAGACTGCGGATTCGAGTTCACGCGCGGCCGCGACTATCTCGTCTTCGGCACCGGCCGCTACCCCCCATCCGATCCCAATGATCCGGCGCTGTGGACGGGGCTCTGCGAGCCGACGGATCTCATCGCTGCCTCGGCTCCGGCGCTGCGCATGCTCGGTCTGGGACGTGCTCCGTCGCCGTGAGGCGGCGTCGCAGCTAGCTCGGGAACCGCTCCGTCCGAACCGTACAGCGCTCCACCCGGCCGGTGTCCACGTGCGCCCCCAGGCCCGTCGCCCTGGGAACGGTGATCGTCCCGTCGGGGTTCAGCGTGACAGCCGGCTCGATCACGTCCTCGTGGAAGTAGCGGTCGCTGGCCGAGATGTCCGCCGGCAGGACGAAGTTGGGCAGCGAGGCGAGCGCGATGTTCGTGAGGCGCCCGATCCCCGTCTCCAGCAGCCCGCCGCACCAGACCGGGATCTTCCGCTTCGCGCAGAGATCGTGGGTGGCCACCCCGGCCGACAGGCCGCTGAGGCGGGCGGCTTTGATGTTGATCACCCGGCAGGATCCCAGGTCGAGGGCTTTGCGCGCGTCGTCGGGCGTGACGATGGACTCGTCGAGGCAAATAGGAGTCCGCAGCTGGGCCTGGAGGCGGGCGTGGTCGACGATGTCGTCCTCGCCCAGGGGCTGCTCGATCAGCAGCAGGTCGAAGTCATCGAGCAGGCGCAGGGTCTGCGCCTGCTCGAGCGTGTAGGCGGAGTTGGCGTCCACCTGGAGGCGGACGCCGCCGAACGCCTTGCGGAACGCCCGCACCACCTCGACGTCCCAGCCGGGTTTGATCTTCAGCTTGATCCGGCGATAGCCGCGATCCAAAAAGGACTCGACCCGCCGCAGGAGGCCCGGGAGATCCGGTTCGATCCCCAGGCTCACGCCCACCTCGATCCGCTCCCGGGTCCCGCCCAGCGCGGCGGCCAGCGGGATCCGCTGCTGCTGCGTGTAGAGATCCCACAGGGCAGCCTCCACGCCCGCTTTGGCCATGTGGTGGCGGCGGAGGTGGCCCACCAGACGAGGGAAGTCCCGCGGATGGCCGATCTCCCGGCCCAGGATCAGGGGAAGGACGAACTCCGCCAGGACGTGCCAGGCCGTCCCGACGGTTTCCTCATTATATAGGGGGGCCCGGGCGGCCGGCGCCTCCCCCCAGCCCTCCAGCCCGTCCGCGAACAGACGCACCAGGACGGCCGTCTTGACGTCCTCGCGGCCGAAGCTGGTCTCGAAGGGGAAGACCAGGGGCAGTTCGATGATCCGCAGTTCCGCGCGGTCGATTCTCATCGATGCTCCTTCTTCACAAGGATGTAGGCTCCGTCCACGAAGTCGACCGCTTCAGTGCCATCGGCAAACGCGCGTTGGAAGGCTTCGCGGGTGCGCAATCGTTCCGCCTGCGCCCGGTTCCGATCCGTCCGTCGCAGACGATCGAAGTCAGGGGGAATCGCGATCCGGAGGGATCCTTCGGGCGGAACGTCGGGCCGCGATGCGCGGCCCGACAGCCACCAGTCGACCTCGAGGCGGTCGCTGTCCACGCCGCGGTTCAGCGCGTCGGCCATCTCGCCGTAGTAGTTCACGTAGTACCGGGAGGCGCGCGCGCCGAGCTTGCGGAGGTTGAAGGCGGCGTTCGCCGCGAGCAGCGGGTCGTATGTCCACACCATGCGGTCCAGCCCGCGCTCGAGCGCCGCCGCGCGCTGCGCCTGCTTCAACCGGAAGCCCACGCCGCGGCCCCGCCACGCCGCGACGACGCCGGCCATGTGCGAGTAGAAGAACGGACGGCCGCTGCGCGATCCGACGAAGCCGTAGCAGAACCCGACGAGCGCGCCGCCGCGGTCGAGCGCGCCGAGGACGAGTCCCCCGGCGGAGCTGGCGGCGAGGAGGTGATGCAGGGGGACGACGTCGCGGTCCGGCATCCCCCACACCGCGCGCTGCAGCTCCTCCACGGCGCGGAGATCGGCGAGGGAGGTGAGCGGACGGATCAGAACCTCGGCGTCATCCATCGATCGACTCTCAAAGATTTTTTTCGATGCAGCAGGAAATTTCCGTGCTGATGTCGCACGTAATTGCACAACGCACGTCTAACGTCCTTCGACGTGTGGTACGGTGCACGCGAAAGGTGCATCGGCGCGCTGAGTTCCGGAGTGGAACTCCTCCGGTGCGCGATCACGAGCGCGAAAGCGCGAAGGGGGGACTTCGAAGTGGCGAAGAAGAAGGCGGCCAAGAAGAAGAAGCGGTAGAAGTCCTACCGCTCGCGCGGCGATGGCCTCACGGCCGTCGCCGCGTTTCGTTTTTCCGGAACATCGCCGTCCGCAGCGCCTCCAGTCCGGCGCTGACCCGCACCGGCGAGGCCGCGGACTCGTGCAGGCCGGTGAACGCCGGCGGCAGGGCGGCGAGCGCCTCCCGGCAGCGCGCGCGCATCGCGTCGAGCGTGTCGGGGCGGACGGCGCGCCCGCCCTCCATCACCTTGACCAGCAGCGGCGCGTGCCCGCGCGGGGCGGGCTCGTCCGCCAGCGCGATGACGTCCTCTGGCCCCGCGGCCGCGCGGCGCCGCCACACCTGCTTGCGCCCCGGCAGCGTGGCCTTTCCCGTAGAGAGCTTGATCTTCGGTCCCTCCACGTCCTCGACGATCTTGTAAACGCCGCCCATCGTCGGCGCATCCTCCGACGTGCCGAGGGCCGTGCCCACGCCGAAGGCGTCTGCCTCCGCGCCCGCGGCCAGGGCCGCCTCGATGCGGTACTCGTCGAGGTCACCGCTGAGGAAGATCTGCACGCCCCGGAGGCCCGCCTCGGTGAAGATCGCCCGGACCTGGCGGCTGAGGGTGACCAGATCGCCGCTGTCGATGCGCACGCCCCGCAGGCGCTCGCCCCGGGCGGCCATCTCCCGGCCTACCGCGACCGCGTGCCGCGCGCCCTGCAGCGTGTCGTAGGTGTCGATGAGCAGGATGGCGTTGCCGGGGAAGTCCCGGACGAAGGCGCGGAACGCGGCCGACTCGTCCGGGAAGGACATCACGTAGGAGTGGGCCATCGTCCCGTAGACCGGGATGCCGTACGTCATGCCGGCGAGGACGTTGCTGGTCCCCGCGCACCCGGCCACGTAGGCGGCGCGGGCCGCCTTCAGCGCGGCGTCCGCGGCGTGGTCGCGCCGGGGCGAGAAGTCGACCACCCCGCGCCCGCGCGAGGCCAGCACGACCCGGGCGGCTTTGCTGGCCACCATGATCTGGTAGTTCACGGCGTTGAGGAGGAACGTCTCGACGATCTGGGCCTCGATGCGGGGGGCGGTGACCTCCAGGATCGGCTCGGGCGGGAAGACGACCTCGCCTTCGGGGATCGCCCAGATCTCGCCGCGGAAGCGGAACGTCCGGAGATACGCCAGGAAGGCGTCGCTGAAGAGCCCCAGGCTCCGCAGGTAGGCGATCTGCGCCTCGTCCACGCGGGCCTGCTCCAGGTAGGCCAGGGCCGCCTCGAGGCCGGCGCTGACAAGGAACGAGCGGCGCGGAGGCAGCGACCGCACGAACAGGTCGAAGGTGGCCGGCTCGTTCATCCCCTCGCGGAGGTAGCTGTCCGCCATGACCAGCTCGTAGAGGTCCACGAGCAGCGCCATGTTCTGCGGGGTGACGAAGCCGAAGGACGGGTAGGCCATCTAGAGCCACGCCCGCCGGCGGAAGACGAAGAGCATCGCGGCGACGGCGGCGGCCATCACCGCCAGCACCGCGGCGAAGCCGTACCGCCAGGTGAAGGGCGGGAACGCCCGCTCGAAGTTCATCCCGTAGATGCCGGTGATCACCGCGAGCGGGGCGAACAGCGCCGTGATCACGGTAAGGACCTTCATCACCTGGTTCAGCCGATTGCTCACCACCGACATGTAGATCTCCACCGCTCCGGTGAGGAGGTCGCGGTGCGTGTCGATCATGTCCGTGATGCGCAGCAGGTGGTCGTATACGTCGCGGAAGTAGACCCCCGTCTCCGGCCGGACCAGGGCGACGTCGCGGCGCATCAGGATACTGAAGATGTCGCGCAGCGGCGCGGCGACGCGGCGCATGTGCAGCAGGGACCGCTTCAGGGTGAGGAGGTGCTCCAGAGAGTGCGGGGAGGGCCGGCGGAGGAGCTGGTCTTCGGTGCGATCGAGGGCCTGGTCGATCCTGTCGATGACCGGGAAGTACGTGTCGACCGCGGTATCGATGATCGTGTAGAGGACGAAGTCGGTGTGCATGCGGAGGGCAGGGGCCGCTTTCTGCAGCCGCTGCCGCGCGTCGTCGATGGCGGGGACGGCGTGCGGGTGCACGGTCACGACGTAGCGCGGCGCGAAGAAGAGGTCGATCTCCTGCAGGGCGACAGGCGCGCGCTGCGGCGCGGGTGGCCGCAGGGCGTGCAGCGTCATGAAGAAGTAGCCGGGGTACTCTTCCAGCTTCGGCCGCTGCGCCTGCTTCTGCGTGTCCTCGATGGCCAGGGGATGGAAGCCGAAGACGTCACGCATGACGAGGAGCTCGTCCTCGCCGGGACCCGCGATGTCCACCCAGACGACGCCGTCGGGGCGCGCCAGCAGCTCGGCGAGCGGCTGGGGGGGGTCTTCGGTCATCCCCTCCGCCGTGTAGAGGACGGTCTTCACGGGCGGGCGCTCGGCTTCGCGGACATGGGAATGGACGACGGGTGTCCGGGAGTTTGTTCGCGTGAAGCCGCGCCGCTCCTGCCGTATGATGGCAGGAGCGGTATGCCATCCTTGGAGGTGTCTTCGATGCCGGTTGAAGTGGGTCAGCGCGTTCCGGATGTGACCGTCGTCAGCCCCGACCGCAAGCAGGTCAAGCTCTCGGAGTTTCTCGGCAGGCCCACCGTGCTGGCCTTCTTCCCCGGGGCGTTCACCGGGGTCTGCACCAAAGAGGCCTGTGCCTTCCGCGACTCGATGACCCGCTTCACCGGCCTGCAGGGGCAGGTCCTCGGCATCAGCGTGGACAGCCCCTTCGCGCAGAAGGCGTTCGCGGACACGAACCGGCTGAACTTCACCTTCCTGAGCGACTTCAACCGGCACGCCGTGAAGGCGTTCGGCATCGAGGACCCCAACTTCGCCGGCGGCGCCCTCGCAGGCGTGGCCAAGCGCTCTGTCTTCGTCCTCGACAAGGGCGGCACGGTCCGCTACAAGTGGGTCTCGGACAACCCCGGCGTCGAGCCCAACTACGACGAGGTGGCGGAAGCGCTCAAGAAAGTTTCCTAGCCGGGGAGCACCGCGTCGGCCTCGATCTCGACGAGCATCTCGGGGGTGATCAGCGCGCGCACCTCGACCATCGCCGTGGCCGGGCGGATGGTGCCGAAGACCTCGCCGTGCGCCCGGCCCACCGCCTCCCAGCGCGAGATGTCCGTGACGTAGATGCGGGTCCGGACCACGTCTTCCAGCCGTGCGCCCGCGCGCTCGAGGGCCCGGCTGATGTTCGCGAGGATCTGCTTCGTCTGGGCGTACGGATCGCCCGCGCCGACGATCTCCCCTCGTTCGTTGGTCGCCGTGGTTCCGGAGACGAAGACGAGATTGCCGGTCCGCACCGCCCGCGAGTAGCCGACGATCGGCTCCCATCTCATGCCGGTCGAGATGTTCAGCCGCTCCACAGCGCTCCCGTCCTCTCCTCTTCGGCCGCCGGCCTGGCCAGGCCGGAGACGCGTACACCCACCAGCCTGACGGGCCGATCCAGGGCGAACCGGTCGAGGAGGCCGATCGCGGTCTCCCGGATGCGCGCTTCGTCCTCGATCGGCTCGGGCAGGGTGATCGCCCGGGTGTGCGTCCTGAAGTCGTGGTACCGGATCTTCACCGTGACGGTGCGGCCGTGATAGCCATCGCGCCGCAGGTCCGCCCCGACCTCCGCGGCCAGCTCGGTGATCGTCCGGATGATCACCTCGCGCTTCCGCGTGTCGTACTGGTAGGTCGTCTCCCGGCTCATCGACTTCGGCTCCCACGCGGTGACGATCGGGCTGTCGTCCTGGCCGCGGCAGATGCGGTAGAGGTACTCTCCGTGGTGGTCCCCCAGGAGTTCCTGGAGCCGGGGCAGGGGCACGGCGCCCAACTCGCCGACCGTGCGGACGCCGAGCGACTCTACGAGCCGGGCGGCCGTTTTGGGCCCGATGCCCCACAGCACCGTGGCTGGGAGGTCGCGCAGCATCTCCGCCGCGCGCTCGGCCGGCATGTGCGTGACGGCGTTGGGCTTGCGCATCCCGGAGGCGATCTTTGCCAGCAGCTTGTTGGGGCCGATGCCGATGGAGGCGGTGAGCCCGGTCTCTGCGGTGATCCGGCGCCTGATCTCCTCCGCCAGCGCCACGGGATCGCCGGTGGCCTCCGGCGCCTCGAGGAAGGCCTCATCGACCGAGACCTGCTCGACCAGCGGGGCCGCCTCGCGCAGGATCCCCATGATGCGGCGCGAGTACTCGCCGTACGCGCGGAAGTCCACCGGGAGGAAGACGGCGTGCGGGCACTTCTTGAACGCCGTCCGCAGCGGCATCGCGGAGTGGATGCCGAAGGCGCGGGCCTCGTA
>DASUAK010000112.1:0-4127 GCA_035763845.1 bacterium
ACTCGGGAAGGATCCCGAGGTATGGAAAGCCCGGCCTGAAGCCGAGCATGTAGACGGTGTACTCGGCCTCGGAGTGCTCGCGGATGACCTGCCTGGGCGTCAGACCGCCCTGCGATGCGACGTCCTCGAGGTCGGGGCCGCTCTCTCCGCCGTAGTGCACCGGAACCTCGATGAGACGTCCCGTGCCGCCGGCGGCCGCGGTGAGCGTGGGAAGGGCCTGCTCCGCCGTCTCGGCGATCTGTCCGGGATCGGCGGCGAGCGGATCGAAGATGACGAGAACCGACCGGAGGGTGGGAACGACCTCCTCCACCCCGGGAAGATCCGCGAGGCGGCGCCCCAGCGCGCGGGCCTGGGCGTTGATCACGGGATCGAGCGCGTCGCCGACCTCGATGAGCAGCCCGCGCTCACCGAGCGGGAGGAGCCTCATGGAGGACGGGGCGCGCGCGGATAGGAGCCCAGCACCCGCATGAAGGTGCACAGGGTGTGCAGCACCGCGAGCGCGGCGGCCACCTCCGGATCGGCCTCGTGGCCTTCCAGGTCGACGTAGAAGACGTACTCCCAGGGCGTGTCGCGCCGGGGACGGGACTCCAGCTTGGTGAGGTTGATGTTCCGCGACGCCAGCGCGCCCAGGGACCGGTACAGGGCGCCCGGGACGTTGCGCGTCGTGAAGACGATAGAGGTCTTGGACGCCGTGGCGCGCGGGGCGGGCGTCGTCGACAGCGTCAGGAACTTCGTGTAGTTGTTGGGATTCGTCTCGATCCCCTCGGCCAGGACCTCGAGACCGTAGATGCGCGCGGCCTGCCGGCCGGCGATCGCGCCGGCCTCGCGCCGGCGCTGCTCGGCGACCATCTTCGCGCTGCCCGCGGTATCGTACGCCGCCACGGGGGTGAGCCCGTGCTCGCGCAGGAACGCGTCACACTGCGCCAGCGCCTGGGGATGCGAGTACACGGAGCGCACGCCGGCGAGGCTCTGCCCCGGGAGAGCCAGCAGGCAGTGCCGCACGCGGAGATCGTGCTCGCCGGTGATGTGCAGGTCGTGGGCCAGCAGGAGATCATAGGTCTCGTTGATCGAGCCGGCCTGGGAGTTCTCGACCGGGACCATCCCCGCATCTGCGCGCCCGGCGGCGACGGCCTCGAAGACCTCCCGCAGCACGGCACAGGGCAGCACCTCGGCCTCGGGGAAGCGCGCCACCGCCGCCTCCTCACTGTACGCGCCCCGCTCCCCCTGGATGGCGACCCGCATGGTCATCCGACGGCTACGACTTTGCCACGTTTGACATAGACGCGCGGCACGCGGGGCCCGACTCCGCAGGTGATCTCGTAGGCGATCGTGTGGGCCCACTCCGCCACCTCATCGGCGGGGACCTCGCGGCCGAACAGCTCCACCTCATCGCCGACGCGCACGGGCCGGTCCCCGGCGTCGAGCATCAGGTGATCCATACAGACGCGTCCGGCGACGTGGACGCGCTCGCCGCCCAGCGCCGCCTCGGCGTTGAGCCCGGCCAGACGCGGGTAGCCGTCGGCGTAGCCGCAGGCCACGGTGGCGACGGTAGAGGGCCGCAGCACGCGGTAGGTCGCCCCATAGCTCACCGATGTCCCGGGTGGTACGCGCATGATGCGTACCACCCGGCTCAGCACCCTCATCGCAGGACGAAGCTTGACCTTCTCCTCGAAGTGCCGGGCGGGGTACAGACCATACATCGCAAGACCGATGCGAACCAGATCGTACCGGGCGCGCGGATACCCCAGCGCGCCGGCGCTGTTGGCGGCGTGCACGATCGCCTTCGGGAACTTCCGCCGCACCGCCGGCAGCGCCTGGTCGAAGCGGTTCAGCTGCTCACGGGCGTAGGTGTGATCCGCATCGTCCGCGGTCGCGAGGTGCGTGCACACGCCCTCCAGCCGCAGGCCTGCCTTCGCCAGACGCCTGAGCACGGCCGCCACCTCGGCGGGCTGCACGCCCAGGCGGGTCATCCCCGTGTCGATCTTCAGGTGCAACCGGGCCCGCCGGCCGGCCCGCAGCAGCGCGCCGAGGGCGTCCATCGAGGTGACCGTCAGGCTCAGATCCGCGCGGGCCGCCTCGGGAACTTCCTCGGGCACGGCCGACCCCAGCACCAGCACCGGCGCCTCCACGCCCGCCTTCCGCAGGGCCAGCCCCTCGCCGACCGTCGCCACGCCCAGCCACTCCGCACCCGCGCCGACCGCGGCCTGCGCCACCGGCACGGCCCCGTGCCCGTACCCGTCCGCCTTCACCACGGCCATGAAGCGGAGCCCCGGCGCCAGCAGCGACCGGATGGCGCGCACGTTGGAGGCGATCGCGTCGAGATCGATCTCCGCCCACGTGCGCCGTCGGGCGCTTTCCACGACGGCCTTCTGTGCCGCTCCGGCCTTCGTCCTCACGCTCCCCCTCATCCCTTCAACGCTCCCGCCAGCAGTCCCCGGAGGAAGTAGCGGCCGAGGAAGATGTACACGAGCAGCGTCGGCAGCGCCGTCAGCAGGGCGCCGGCCATCTGCACGTTCCACTCGATGATCTGGCTGCCGGCGAGATTGCGCAGGGCGACCTGGACCGGCTGGTGGGCCGGGTTACCGGTGATGACCACGGCGAAGAGGAACTCGTTCCACACCTGCGTGACCTCCCAGATGATCACCACGACGAACCCCGGCATCGAGAGCGGCAGGATGACGTCGCGGTAGATCCCGAGCAGCCCCGCCCCGTCGATCCGCGCGGCCTCCACCACCTCCGTCGGCACCGTGGCGTAGTAGTTGCGGAAGATCAGCGTCGTGATGGGGATGCCGTAGATGACGTGCACCAGGGCCAACCCGGCGATCGTCCCGTAGAGCCGGATGTCGAGGGTGCCGCCGAGCCACTGCAGGAACTGCACGAGCGGGATGAGGATGCTCTGGTATGGGATGAACATCCCGAACAGCAGCAGCGGAAAGACGACGTCCGCCCCCCGGAACTTCCACTTCGACAGCAGGTAGCCGTTGATCGATCCGAGCGCCGCGGCGAAGATGGTGGCCGGCACGACGAGCATGACGCTGTTGCGAAAGTTGGGGGCCAGGCGGCGGTAGGCCCTCGCGAAGCTGTCGAACCGCAGCGTCGAGGGGAGCTCCCACATCCGGCTCAGGCTGACTTCTTGGAACGACTTCAGCCCGTTGTTCACCAGGACGTACACCGGCAGCAGATAGAATAGCGCCAGGGCGACGAGCGCGGCGTACATCAGGACGCGGAGGAGCCGCGTACGGCCGCGCATCACGTCTCCCGCTCCGCCCGGCTGCTCCACACCAGATACGGGATGACGACCACCGCGACCATGACCAGCATGACGATGGCGATGGCCGCGCCCTCGGCGAAGCGGTTGCCCCGGAACGTCGTCTCGAACATGAAGATGCCGGGGACATCCGTGGAGAAAGCCGGCCCGCTGCCCGTCATCGCGAAGACGAGGTCGAAGATCTTGAGCGAGATGTGGCCGAGCACGATCACCGCGCTGAGCGTGATCGGGTGCAGCAGCGGCAGGATGACGTGCCGGTACAGCTGCCAGTCCGAGGCCCCGTCCACGCGCGCCGCCTCGCGCAGCTCTTCGGGGATGCCGCGCAGCCCGGCCAGGTACATCGCCATCGTGAACCCGGACATCTGCCACACCGCGGCCAGCACGACGGAGTAGATGGCGATGGTCGGGTCGGTGAACCAGGGCGACTTCAGGCGGTCGAGCCCCACCGCCTCGAAGAGCAGGTTCACGCCCGTGGAGGGGTTCAGCAGCCACGACCACGCCGTGCCGCTGACGATGAACGAGATGGACATCGGGAAGAGGTACACGTTCCGGAAGAAGCCCTCCCCCCAGATCCGCTGATCGAGCAGGACTGCCAGCAGCAGCCCCAGTCCGAGGCAGCCGGCGAGGAAGGCAAGCGTGAAGACCAGCGTGTTGCGCAGATCGATCTGGAAGCGCGGGTGCTGGAACAGCTCGGCGAAGTTGCGGAATCCGACGAAGGAGAGGTCGGGGAGGAACGAGTTCCACCCGCTCATCGCCACGTACGCCGTCCAGCCGATGAAGCCGTAGACGAAGATGCCCACGGCCAGCACGGAGGGGGCGACGAGCAGCGCGGACAGCGCGTAGTCGCGGCGCAGCCGCA
>DASUAK010000113.1:0-5475 GCA_035763845.1 bacterium
GCTAGCGGCTCTCGGCGAACGTGCGCGTGACGAACACGTCGACGTCCGGGAGCGAGCGCAGATCGTCGGCCGTCTTCTTCGCCGCGGCCTCGTTGGCCATCAGCCCGAAGACGGTCGGCCCCGTCCCGCTCATGGACGCGCCATACGCTTCCCCTCTGAGGATGCGGGCCTTAAGAGTGGAGATCACGGGATGGTGCCGGAACAGGGTGTCCTCGAAGACATTGTGCAGCAGCCGGCCGACCTCCCGCACGTCCTCGCGCTTGACCGCCTCGATCATCGCCGCGGTGTGGGGCTGCGAGAGCATGCCGCCGGCGGGCAGCTGCCGGTACGCCCAGGCCGTAGACACCTCGGTCCGCGGGCGCGCCAGCACCATCCAGGTGGTGGGCAGCGGGGGAAGGTACGTGATGCGCTCGCCCTTGCCGCGCGCCACCGCCCCGCCGCCTTCGAGGAAGAACGGGACGTCGGCGCCGAGCTTCGTGGCCAGGGCCAGCATCTCGCGGCCGTCCAGGCGGAGCTTCCACATCTGCGCCAGGCCGAGGAGCGTCACGGCTGCGTCCGAACTGCCCCCGCCTAGCCCCGCGGACACCGGGATGCGCTTCGTGAGCTCGATCTGCAGGGGCCGGGCCACGCCGAACATCTCGCGCAGCACCTCGGCCGTCCGGGCCACCAGGTTGCGGTGGTCGGCGGGGACCTCGGCGCCGTCCTGCACGATGACCTCTGTGCCCGAACCGGCCTCCCGCAGCGTGATCGAGTCGTGCAGGGCGATCGTGTGCATCACCGACTCGATCTCGTGGTAGCCGTCCGGGCGCTCCTGGCCCACGTCGAGCGTGAGGTTCACCTTCGCGTAGGCGTTCAGGTGAAGCTCCTTCACGGGCTTCCCTCCCTCCGGGCGCTTGCCGACCTCAACTGACGTCACAGGCACACCTCCCATGAGATCCTCACGGCGCGATGGTCGGAAACGGGCAGGAAGGGGTGCGGGGCGCAGAACAGCGGTACTCCAACGTGGCGCGTGATGCGGGTTACCCCCTGCCCGAGGTAGGTACATACCTTCTTAGGTATCTCCCCGGCCAACTCCTTGCGCCTTCCTTGACAGCCCGTCGCCTTGGCGTATGATGAAAACGCCGTGCGCGGGGCCTCCCCGGGCACGGCTCCTGTCCAAGCAGCCATTCACGCACGGTCATGAGCGACATGCGGCCCACCCCATCGGAAGGGCCCGCGACCCCCGCGGGAAGCGCGACCCCGGCGCCCCAGTCGCCGTGGCGGCGGCTGCGCGCGCGCTGGTGGCTCTACGCGCGCTACGTGGTGATCGGGCTGCCGGTCCTGGTCGCAGGGCTCTTCGCCGGCTCCGCGCTCTACGTTTTTACCCACAGTGATGTGTTCACGGGGAGCCAGGTCGTGGACCGCCCCGAGGCCTCCGCCCGGCCGTTCGCCTGGCCCCTGCGCCTTTCCCACCGCGTCAACGTGCTGGTCATCGGCGTGGACGTGACGCTTGACAACCGGCGCCAGGTCGTCAACGTCGCCCGCTCCGACACCCTGATGCTGCTCAGCTTCGACCCCCAGCGGGACCGGCTGAGCGGGCTGTCCATCCCGCGCGACACCCGGGCCACCATCCCCGGCGTGGGCGAGATGAAGATCAACGCCTCCTTCGCCTTCGGCGGCCCCTCCCTGACGGTGAAGACGGTGGAGCAGTTCCTCGGCGTCCCGGTGCACTACTACGTGAAGCTCGGCCCCCACTCGTTCGCCCAGATCATCGACGCGATCGGGGGGATCGAGGTGGACGTCGAGAAGGACATGAAGTACGACGACAACTGGGCCGACCTTCACATCGACCTCAAGAAGGGCCGTCAGATCCTCAACGGCGAGCAGGCCACGCACTACATCCGCTTCCGCAAGGACAATCAGGGGGACATCGGGCGCGTCGGCCGCCAGCAGAAGCTCCTCCTGGCGATCTTCGACAAGCTGAAGTCGCCGGCCACGGTCCTCTCCGCGCCGGCCCTCCTGCGCGCCTTCGCGGAGAACACCCAGACGAATCTCTCCATGACCGAGCTGATCACCCTGGGCATGTTCGCGGCGCGCCTGGAGGGCGACACCCTGGCCTTCCGGACGCTGCCGGGGGACTTCGGGCCCATCTACTGGGAGCCCAAACTCGCGCTGATCCGTCAGACGCTGCTGGAGATCATGTATGGGGTGACGCCGCAGGCCCTCTCCACCACGGCCGTAGAGGTCCTGAACGGCAGCGGCGTGCCGGGGCTGGCCCGGCAGACCGCCCAGCGCCTGGAGCGGCTCGGCTTCCGGATCGTCCGGGTGGACACCGCCGCGGCGCCCGTGGCGCACACGACGATCATCGACCGGCGGGGGCGAACGGAAGTGGCGCAGCTCCTCGCCGAACTGCTCGGCAGCAAGGCCATCACGCAGGAGCCCGGGAACGGGGCGGACATCACGGTGCTGGTGGCGCGGGATGTGGCCGGCCGGTTCGTCCCGTCGAGCGCGACGCGCTGACAGTTCTGGTCTAGGCGGTGGTGGTGAGGCTCGGCAGGCGGCGCCGGACGAGGCGCGCCAGGCGCCGGATCCCTTCTTCGAGATCAGCCTCCGAGGGAAAAGAGAAGTTCAGCCGCATCGTGTTCTTGCCGCCGCCGTCGGCGTAGAACCCCGAGCCGACGACGTAGGCGACGGCCTCTTCCTCGATCGCCGCCCGCAGCATCTGCTCGCCGTCCATCCCCTCCGGCAGGCGCAGCCATAGGAACAGGCCGCCCGCCGGGTGCGTCCAGGTCACGCCCTCCGGCATCTCGCGCGCCAGCGCGGCCAGCATCACGTCGCGCTTGCGGCGGTAGAGCGCGGCGATCGGCGCGACCCGTCCCAGCAGGTGCCCCCGGGCGCAGAACTCGGCGGCGATCGCCTGCGTGAACGCCGGGCAGCACAGGTCCATGCCCTGCTTCGCGGTGACGAACGACTTGATGAGCTCGTCCTGCGCGGCGATCCAGGCGATGCGCAGCCCGGGGCACAGGGTCTTGCTGAAGGTCGAGAGGTAGATTACGCGCCCGTCCCGGTCGAGGGCCGCCAGCGGCGGCGGGGCGCTGCCTTCGAAGCGCAGCTCGCGGTAGGGATTGTCCTCCACGACGAGCAGGCGGTGCGCCCCGGCCAGCGCCAGGATCTGCTCCCGCCGCCCGGCGGCCAGCGTCACCCCGGAGGGGTTCTGGAAGTCCGGCACGACGTAGAGCAGCTTCGCCCGCCGGCCGCTGCGCTCGAGCCGGGCCAGCGTCTCCTCGAGCCGGTCGGGGCGCAGGCCGTCGTCATCCAGCTCGACCCCCACCATCTCCGCCCGGTAGCTGCGGAAGACCTGGAGGGCGGCCATGTACGATGGGCGCTCCACGAGGACGATGTCGCCGGGATCGAGGAAGACCCGGCCGATGAGGTCGAGCCCCTGCTGCGAGCCGATCGTGATCAGCACCTGGTCCGCGGTGGCGCGGATGCCGTCCTTGGCCATCCACTTCACCAGCTCGCCGCGCAGGCGCGCGTCGCCCTCGGTGGGGCCGTACTGCAGGGCCCGCTGGGGCTCGCGCTCCAGCACGGCCAGGGTGATCGCCTTCAGCTCTTCGACGGGAAAGGTCGCCGGGTCGGGCAGGCCGCCGGCGAAGGAGATGATGTTCTTGGCCTGGGTGAGTTTCAGCAGCTCCCTGATGAGGGAGCGGGTCATCACGCGGGCGCCCGCGGAGTAGAAGTCCGACCAATCCTCCATCATCTACTCTTCTTCCCCGGATCGATCGTTTTTACCTCCGATCGCCGCGGCCAGCGCGCCGGCGAGGCGCGCGAACTCGTCGAGATCAAGCGTCTCGCCGCGCCGGCGGTGGTCGATGCCGGCCGCCGCGGCCGCCGCCTCCGCCGCCTGGGGTGGGATCGCCAGCGACGCGGCCAGCGTGTTGCGCAGCGTCTTGCGCCGCTGGGCGAAGGCGGCGCGCACGACGCGGAAGAACAGCCGCTCGTCGGCCACCGCCACCGGCGGCCGCGCGCGCACCTCCATGCGGACGATCGCCGAGTCCACCTCGGGCGGCGGATAGAATGCCGAGGGCGGGATGCGCATCACCAGGGAGACCGCCGCGCGGTACTGCACGGCCACGGAGAGGGCGCCGTAGTTCCGTCCCCCGGGGGCGGCACTGAGGCGCTCGGCGACCTCGCGCTGCACCGTGACGACGAGGCGGTCCAGCCCCAGGCGCGGCTCGAGGAGGCGCATGATCAGCGGGGAGGCGATGTTGTACGGAAGGTTGCTCACGCTGCGCCGGGGGGTGGGGAGCGCCGCGGCGATCGGCGCCAGGTCGAGGGCCATCGCATCGGCCGCCACGATCGTGACGTTGGCGAAGGCCGCCACCGCCTCGCGCAGCGCGGGGAGCAGTGCGCTGTCGAACTCCACCGCGGTCACGCGGGAGGCGGCTGAGGCGAGCGCGGTGGTGAGCGTGCCGATCCCGGCCCCGATCTCGAGGACCCCCTCCCGCCCCGACAGCGCGGCGGCGTCGAGCAGGCGGTCGAGGACGGATCGGCTGATCAGGAAGTGCTGCCCGAGCCGGCGGCGGGCTCGGATGCCGTGGGCGCGGAGCACACGCGCGGTCCCCTCGGGTGAGGCGAGGTCGGACACCGCGGGAGGTCGGCCTAGCTGCGCCGGCGCCCCTTCTGGATGATGTAGACGCGGACCGGGCGGCGGCCGAAGAGCAGGGCCTGCCGCTTGGTGTCGTAGCCGAGGTCGATGCGCATCCCCTTGATCGCGCTGCCGGTGTCGGCGGCGATGGCGTAACCGTATCCCTCGATGTAGAGGCGGCTGCCCAGCGGGATGACCCGGGGATCCACCGCCACCACGCCGTAGCCGGCCCGGATGCCCAGCGCCGTCACGTCGTCCACCCCCTTGCAGCAGAAGGGCGAGTAGGCCGTGGCGACGAGATCGAGATACTCCTTGCCGGCGAACTGACCGCGGGAGGCGACGACATTCTGTGTGCCGACGGTGACCGTACGGTCGAGCGAGCTGCGCACGACGCGCCAGCCGATGAGGCTGCGCGCGGTGACCCGCCCGTCCTCGGTCGTGATGCGCCAGACCCGCTCGCGCAGCCCGAGCCGGCCGGCCGAGACGACGCGCACGATGCCCCGGGGGGTGCGCGGATCGACGGTGCTGCGGACCTGATAGGGGATGGCCATCTGCTCGGTGGCGACGGTGTGCCGCACGCGCACGATCCGCACGCGCAGACCGCTGCGCAGCGCCGCGTCGCGGGCAGGGTAGACCTTGTCCCACGAGGACAGGGCGATCCCCTGGCGGGCCAGCATTTCCACCACGGTGGGGGCGGCGCTGCGGACCCCGACCGTCTCGCCGTCCGCGATCACGGTGACCGGCACGGACTCCCGGACGACGATGTGCAGCCCTTCGCGCAGACGCGCCGTGGGCGCCGGCGAGACCTCGTCCTCCGGATGGACGGCCACGCCGGCCTCGGCCAGTGC
>DASUAK010000114.1:0-12761 GCA_035763845.1 bacterium
ACCGCGTGCACCTGGGCGGCGGCAACACCAAGATCCAGGACTTCCGACCGCGCTTCCACCACGCGGTGCGCGAGGCGCTGCGCGGATGATCCTCGCCGGCGTCGACGCGGGGGCGACCACGACGCGGGCCGCCGCCGTCCACGCGGACGGCCGGCTGGCGGGCCGGGGCGAGGCGGGACCGGGGAACCCGCACAACGCCGGCGTCGCCTCCGCGGCGGCGTCGATCACCGCGGCGCTGGCAGATGCGGTGAAGGGCGAGTTACCCGCCGTCGTCGTGGCGGGCGTGGCCGGGATCGAAGACCCCGCGTTGAAAGAGGGGCTGCGGGCCGCCCTCGCCGCCTCGTCGATCGCAGAGAAGGCTAAGATCCACCTCGCATCCGATGCGGCCGTGGCGCTCGACGGGGCGTTCCTGGGCGGGTCCGGCATCATCGTGGTCGCCGGGACGGGCTCGGTGACATGGGGGCGCGACCCCTCGGGCCGCGAAGCGCGCGCCGGCGGATGGGGGCATGTGGTCGACGACGCCGGGAGCGGATACGACATCGGCCGGTCGGCGCTGGCGGCCGTGCTGCGGGCGTACGACGGCCGGGGCGGGGCGACCGCGCTCACGGTCCGCGTGCTCGGGACGCTGCATCTGCGCTCGCCCGAGCAGATCGTCGGCGCCGCGCGGGCGATGCGCCCCCCGGAGGTGGCGGTCCTCGCGCCGCTCGTGCTGGAGGCCGCGCAGCAGGGAGACGCGGTGGCGGAGGAGATCGTCCGGGCGGCCGGAGCGGACCTGGCGGAGGCGGCCGCAGCGGTCTGGCGGGCGCTCGAGCTCCGCGGCCCGCATCCCGTGGCGGGGATCGGAGGCCTCTTCCGGCACCCCGTCCTCCGCACAGCTTTTGCCCGGGAACTGCGGCAGCGGTGTCCCGAAGCCTCGTTCGTTCCGCCGCGCCTGCAGCCCGTGGGCGGCGCAGTCTGGCGGGCGTTCGCCGTGCGCGGGATCGAAGCGCCGGCGCGGCTGATTCCTGAGTTGAGCGGGGAGGAACCATGAGGGACGAGTTCGCGGCCCTGCCCACCGAGCAGCGCAATCCCCGGTCGATGCGGCTGGACGTGATGAGCACCCGGGAGATCGTTGCGTTGATGAACGAGGAAGACGCCGGCGTCGCCGCCGCCGTCCGCCGGGCCGTCGCCGAGATCGCCCGCGCCGCGGACCTCATCGCCGATCGGATCAGGCACGGGGGCCGCGTGTTCTACGTCGGCGCGGGGACGAGCGGGCGGGTCGCCCTGCTGGATGCGGCGGAGTGGCCCCCGACGTTCGGCACGAGCCCCGATCTCGCCCAGGTCGTGATCGCCGGCGGCGCCGGCGCGGGCGTGCAGTCGGCGGCGCCGCTCGAGGACGACGCGGAGCTGGGGGCGCGCGATCTGGCGACCCGTGCCCCCGGGCCCGGCGACGTCGTGATCGGGCTGGCCGCGAGCGGACGGACCCCGTACGTGCTTGGGGCCCTGCGCCGCGCGCGCGAGGCCGGGGCCGCCACCGTGGCCGTGTGCTCGAACCCCCGCACGCCGATGACCACTGCGGCCGACATCGCGATCGTCGCCGACACCGGTCCCGAGGTCCTCACCGGCTCCACGCGGATGAAGGCCGGGACGGCGCAGAAGATGATCCTGAACATGCTGAGCACCGCGGCGATGGTCCGCCTGGGGAAGGTCTACAGCAACCTGATGGTGGACATGGCGCCGGCGAACGAGAAGCTGCTCGAGCGGGCGAAGCGCACGGTGGCCGAGGCGGCGGGCGTCTCCACGGCCGAGGCGGCGCGCGTGCTGGAGGCGGGCGGACGGCGCGTGAAGACCGCGATCGTCATGGCGGTGCGGCGGTGCGGGGCGGCGGAAGCGGACGCGGCATTGGCCCGGGCCGGGGGGCTCATCCGGCGGGCGCTGGAGGAGCGGGGAGCATGATGCGCAGCTGGCCGGCGGCGGGCGACCGCCTCACCGTTGTGGGGCTCATCTCCGGGACGTCGATCGACGGCATCGACGCGGCGGTCGTGGAGGTCGCCCGGCGCGGCGAGGGCGTCAATGCCCGGACCCTCGCGGCGCTCACCCATCCGTTCGAGCCCGAGATGCGCGGGACGCTGCTCGGCCTCTGCCGGCCGGACGCGCCGCTCGAGGCGGTGTGCGCGGCGAACTTCGACGTCGCCGCCGTCTTCGCCGCGGCCGCGCTGGAGGCGATCGAGCGATCGGGCCGCCCCCGCGACGCCGTCGACCTCATCGCCTCCCACGGCCAGACGATCTGGCACATCCCGGCCCACAGCACGCTGCAGATCGGCGAGGCCGCCGTGATCGCCGAGCGCACCGGCCTGCCCGTCGTGAGCAACTTCCGCGTGCGCGACATCGCCGCCGGCGGCCACGGCGCGCCCCTGGTCTCCTACGTGGACTATCTGCTGTTCCGCGACCCCCGGCGCGGGCGCGCCCTGCAGAACCTCGGCGGCATCGGCAACGTGACGTGGATCCCCGCGGGCGCCCCGCCGGCTGCCGTCGTGTCCTTCGACACCGGGCCCGCCAACATGGTGATCGACGGCGTGGCGAGGCTGGTGGCGGGCCGGGACCGCGACGAGGACGGCGCTATCGCCGCGGGCGGGCGCGCCCATCCGGCGCTGCTCGACGAGCTGCTGCGCGATCCCTACTACGCCGAGCGACCGCCGAAGACGACCGGGCGGGAGAAGTACGGCGACGCCTACGCCCGCGACGTCGCGGCGCGGGGCCGGCGGCTGGGCCTCGACCCGGCCGATCTGCTCGCCACGGTGACGATGCTCACGGTGCGCACCATCGCCCTCGCCTACCGGCAGCACCTGCCCGGCGTCCAGGAGGTCATCGTCAGCGGCGGCGGCGTGCACAACGCGACGCTGCTCCGCTGGCTGGGGGAGGCCCTGGCCCCCGTGCCCGTGACGACGATCGCGCAGTACGGGGTCGATCCCGATTTCAAGGAGGCGATCGCCTTCGCGATCATCGGCGCCCAGACCGCGTGGAACCGGCCCGGCAACCTTCCCGCCGCGACCGGCGCGCGGCGCGACGTGATCCTCGGCGATCTGACGCCCGCCTGAGGGCCCGGCCGCACTCCGTCGTTTACCTCCATCGGGCTGGGGGGAAAAGTACCCTGCCCTCATGCCGATGCGTGTGCCTCTCACCGGATGGATGATCCTGACCGCCGTGCTGGCGTTGAGCGCCGGCGCGCTGGCCGGCTCAGGGGAGGCCCGGCGGGCCGGGATGGAAGGGCGGGTCGCGCAGCTGCAGGCCCTCGTGGCCGACCGCGACGCGCTCGTCGTCTCCCTGACGGCCGAGCTGGACCGCTTCCGGGACCAGGTGGACACGGCGCACATGGAGACCGAATCCGTGCAGGCCGCGCTGCGGACCAACGAGATCCTGCTCAACGAGACGGGACGGCAGCTGCAGCTGGCCGAAGAGGCGATCGACCGCCAGCGTCACGACATGGAGATCCTCAAGCAGTGCCTGAACGGAGCGGTGCAGGCGCTGCGGACGATGGCGGACGGCGACGCCTACGGGGCGATGCACTACATGGTGGGTGTCGACGGCGAGTGCCGGGCCGCACAGGGGCTGCTGAACCTGGATGCCGCTGTTGAGTGAAAGGAGGGGACACAAATGCTCTGGACGCTGTTTCTCGTGCTGCTCATCCTGTGGCTCGCGGGCTTCGGCTTCAGCATCGGCGGGAGCCTGATCCACCTGCTCCTGGTGCTGGCGCTCGTCCTGCTGATCTACAACCTGGCCACGGGGCGGAGAACCATCGCCTGACCTCGCAGGCGCGCCCTCGCCGCCCCCACCCGCTCAGGCCGTGTCGCCCGTTCGATCGCGGCGGTCTGGGCGGCTTCATTTCTCACGGGAACGGCCGCACGGCCCGCAGGAACTGTACGGCCCGGTAGCGCGGGGCGACCTCGGAGACGGTGAAGCCGGCATCCGCCAGCAGCGCCGGCATCATCCCCGACAGGTTCGCCCGCGTGTTGGCCCGGCCGTCGAAGAGGCTCCCGGCCGTGAGGAGCACCTGCTGGAGCGCGGTTTCGGGGCGCCCGAAGTCGGCGAGGAGGAAGCCTCCGCCCGGCTTCAGCACACGCGCGATCTCCGCCAGCGCCGTCCGCTTCACGTCCGTGGGCAGATGATGGAAGATCAGCGTGCTCACGGCGGCGTCGAATGTCCCGGCCCGGAAGGGGAGCGCCTGGGCGTAGGCCAGGATGAGGCGGAGGGGGATGCCCAATGCGGTCCTGGCCGCGGCGCGTTCGAGCATCCCCGGGTCCGCGTCGATGCCGGTCAGCCGGGCACCCGGGTGCCGGGCGGCGAGCGCGGCGAGGACGATGCCGGTGCCGCACCCGACGTCCAGCACGCTCTCGTCGCCCCGCAGCGCCAGCGCGCCGGCGACCCGTGCGGCGAACGGCTCCCCGAACCCCATGAGGGACGCGAGCCGGTCGTACAGCGGCGTCAACGCGTGGAGGGCAAGCGCCGGCGTAAAGCCTCTCCGCCCGCGGGCCGTCCTCATCCGATACGAAGGTACCATACGGCAGGCGGGGACCCGCGCGGCGGGGAAGGAATGGAGACCTGTGACCGTCCACACCGCGGATCTCGCCGGAAGCCACGTCATCGTCGACTTCTCCGGTCACGAGATCACCCCGCCCCTGGAACGCCTCGTGCGCGAGGGCCGCATCGGCGGCGTGATCCTCTTCGCCAAGAACGTCGGCACCGTCGCGCAGGTGCGCACGCTGACCGCCGATCTCCAGCGCCTGGCGCGTGAGGCGGGTCTCCCGCCGCTGTTCATCACCGTCGATCAGGAAGGCGGGGTCGTGAACCGCCTCGTGGACGGCTTCACCGTCTTCCCGGGCGCGATGGCCCTCGCCGCCGCCGGGCGCCCGGAAGACGCCGCCGCCGCCGGCCGCATCACCGCCCTGGAGCTGCGGGCCCTGGGCATCAACACCAACCACGCCCCCGTGCTCGACGTCAACGCCGATCCGGCGAACCCCGTTATCGGCATCCGGGCTTTCGGGGACGATCCGGCCCTCGTGTCCCGCTTCGGGATCGCCTACCTCCAGGCGGCGCAGGCCGCCGGGATCCTGGCCACGGTGAAGCACTTCCCCGGGCACGGAGACACCGCGGTGGACTCACACCTCGATCTGCCGTCCGTGTCCAAGGACGCGGAGCGGCTGCGGCGCGAGGACCTGTTCCCCTTCGCCGAAGCGATCCGTGCGGGCGCCGACGGCCTGCTCTCGTCGCACATCGTCTTCACGGCGATCGATCCGGCCCGCCCGGCGACGCTGTCCCGCAAGGTGATGCACGACCTGCTTCGCGGAGAGATGGGCTTCGAGGGTGTGGTCTTTACGGACTCGATGGAGATGAAGGCGATCGCCGACCGATGGTCCCGCGGGGCCGCGGCGGTGGAAGCGGTGCGCGCGGGATGCGACCTGCTTCTGGCCTGCGGCCGGGCGGAAGGACAGTGGGCGGCGATCGAGGCCCTGCGCGCCGCGGTGGCGGACGGCAGGCTGGAGGACGCCGCGATGCGCTCGAGCGCCGCCCGCATCGAGAAGGCGAGGGCGCGCTACGCCGCGCCGGCGGCCCCGCCGCGGGACGCCGGCACCGGGCACCCCGAGCATCTGGCTCTGGCCCAGGAGATCGCCGACCGCGCGGTGACCCTCGTGCGGAACGAGGCCGGCCGGATACCCCTGCGCCCGGGGCGGACGGCCGTCGTGCATGCGGGAGCCCCGGGAGGGATCACCGGGGAGCGGCTCGCCGTGACGCTGGGCCAGGAACTCGGTGCGCTGCGGGAGGGCGTCACCCTCATCTCGACAGTCGGGGAGCTGGCGAGGGGATCCTGGGACAACGTCGTCGTCGCCAGCCTCTCGCTGCGCAGGTTCGACGGCGTCGAGACTGTCCGCGCGCTGCACGGGATGCACGGCGCCGCTGTCGTTGTCGTGGGCGTCGGCACGCCGTACGAGCTGCTCCACTTCCCCGAGGTGCAGACGTACCTCGTGAGCTACGGCCCGGATGCACCGAGCCTCCGCGCTGCGGCGAGGGTGCTGGCCGGAACCCTCGCGCCCTCCGGCCGCCTGCCGGTTGCGCTCCCCGGTCTCCATCCCAGCGGGTGGAGCGCTACAAGACGCGCGTGATCTTCCGCAGTCCGCGCGGCCGGTCCGGATCGAAGCCCCGCGCGAGCGCCAGGTGGTGCGCGAACAGCTGCAGCGGCACGATGAGGACGTGCGGGCTGAGGCGTTCGTCGGCAACCTTGGGGACGGGCAGCGCCGTCCAGGCCAGCCGCGCGATCTCAGGATCCGCGGTGACGGCGATGGTCCGGGCTCCGCGCGCGGCCAGGTCGCGGGTGATCCGGACGAGATGTGGGCGCACGCGCCCCGGGGGCACGATGACGATGACGGGGAACCGGCGGCCCACCACCGCGATCGGTCCGTGGAGCAGGTCCGCCGACGACAGCGGCTCGGCGGCGATGTAGCTCGTCTCCTTGAGCTTCAGGGCGGCTTCCCGGGCGGTGGCGTAGTTGTAGCCGCGGGAGGTCACCAGGCACCGCTCCATCCGGCGGGCGGCGCGGGCGGCGCGCGCGACCGCCTCCTCTCCGGCCAGCGCGCGGGCGATCAGCTCGGGAAGGCGGCGGTGCGCCTCCACGAAGCGGCGGTCGCGGGCCGCTTCGCCCACGAGCAGGCTGAGGGCCGCCAGCTGCGCGGTGTACGTCTTCGTCGCGGCGACGCTGCGCTCGGCCCCGGCATGGAGCAGCAGTGTGGTGTGCGCCGCCCCGGCCAGCGGCGAGCGGCCGTCGTTGGTGATGGCGATGGTGCGGGCCCCGGCCCCCCGGGCGGCCCGCACGTACTCCACGATGTCGGGGGAGCGCCCCGACTGGGAGAGCCCGATCACGAGCATGTTGCGGAGGCGGGGCGTCCGGTGGTACAGCGTGACGACCGAGGGCGAGGCCAGCGCCACGGGGACGCCCAGCAGCGTCTCGAAGAGGTAGTGGCCGTACAGCGCCGCGTTGTCCGAGGTCCCGCGCGCCGCGAGCACCACGCCGAGCGGCGGTCTCCGGCGCAGCGCGCCCGCGGCTTCCCGGACGGCGGGGCCCTCCTCCGCGACGAAGCGGGCCAGGGTGTCGGGCTGTTCGCGGATCTCCTGGATGGTCAGCCGTCCGTGCATCGACGAGCGCCCTCCTGATGGATATTGTTAGAACGAGGGGGAGAATTTCCCCGTTTACAGGAAGCAGGCGGCGTGCAGATCGTGCTGATGCTGATCGTGCCGATGATATAGAGGAGGAACCCCGATGAGCTCCCGAGCAGCCCGCGGCATCGCCCTGGCCACGGCCATCGTCCTGGTGATGGCCGCCGCCGGGATGTCCGCCCCGCGGCCGACGACGCTCGAGTTCTGGACGATCTCGCTCCAGCCGTTCTTCACCGACTACGTCAACCGTTTGATTGCCGGCTACCAGCGCGCGAACCCCGGCGTCCAGGTCAAGTGGGTCGACGTGCAGTTCCAGGCCGTCGAGCAGAAGCTGCTGGCCGCGATCGCGGGCGGCGTGCCCCCCGATGTGGTCAACCTGAACGTCGAGTTCACCGTGCGGATCGCCGAGAAGGGCGCCCTGGCCGACATGGACGCGGCCGTGCCCGCCGCGGACCGCGCCAAATACTTCGAGGGGCTGTGGGCCAGCACCCGGTTCCGGGGGCGGGCCTTCGGCGTCCCATGGTACATCGCGCCGCCGGTGCTCTTCTACAATACGGACCTCTTCAAACGCGCGGGGGTCGATACTCTGAAGCCTCCGGACACGGAGGAGCGGATGATCGCCGCGGCCCGCCGGATCAAGGAGGCCACGAAGAGCTACGGCTTCATGCCGCTGATGGACGGCACCCGCCTGATGCACCGTTTCCTGGAGAACGGGCTGCCGATGCTGAGCCCGGACGGCAAGCGCGCGGTCTTCAACTCGCCGGCGCACGTCGCCTACCTCCAGCGCTACGTCGACCTCTTCAAGGGCGACTTCTTCCCGGACGACACCCTGCGCCGCGGCTTCAGCGGGGCGGTCGAGCGCTACAGCGCCGGCCAGCTCGGCATGCTGCTCGTCGGTCCGCAGTTCCTCCTCCGCATCAAGGAGAGCAATCCGGAGATCTACGCAAAGACCGCGGTCGGCCGCTACCCGCTGGGTCGGGGGAAGGTCATCCACGCCGGGCTGATGGCCCTGGCCGTGCCGAAGGCGAGCAAGAAGCAGCAGCAGGCGGTCAAGTTCGCCCTCTATGTGACCAATGACGCGAACCAGCTTGCCTTCTCGAAGCTGCCTGGAACGGTGCTGTTCCCCTCCACCAAGAAGGCCGCCGCCGATCCGTTCTTCAAGCAGAAGGGCGCCGGGCCGGAGTTCAAGGCCCGCGCCATCGCGGCCGATCAGCTGCGCCTGGGACGCGACCTCACCGTCGTCGTGCCGGACCAGAGCGAGCTGTACAAGATCTTCCGGGAGGCGGTGGAGAGCGCGTTCTTCGGGAAGATGAGCGCGAAGGAGGCCCTGGACTGGGCCGTCCGGGAGTGGAATGCCCGGCTCTAGGGTCTGGACCTTCGTGCTGCTGCTGATCCTCCCGGCGGCGGGCTGGTCGCCGGCGCAGGGCGCCGCGGGCCGCGCCGTGCCCGACGCCTTCGTCCCCGCGGCCTCCGCCGCGGAGCTTCTGCCCGCTCCCAAGGAAGCGGCCTGGGGGAAGGGCGCCTTCACGCTGAATGCCCGCGCCGGCCGGATCGTCCTGGGCGCCTCGGCCGGTGACGAAGATCTGTTCGCGGCGCGCGAGCTGACCGAAGAGCTGCGGGCCCTGGGCGGCCCGGCGCTGCGGGTCGTACGAGAGGGTGACGTCTCCGGGGCGGTGGGCCACATCCTGATCGGAGAACCCGCGCGCCATCCGATGATGGCGCAGGCCCTTCAGGCCGCGCGCCTATCACCCGTGACGCAGCCGGAAGGGTACGTGCTGCGGGTGACGCCCCGGGAGATCCTGGTCGCCGGCGCCGACCGGCGGGGGACCTTCTACGGCGTGCAGACCCTGCGCCAGCTGCTGCGCCGGGGGCGGGGTCGCTCCATCCCGGAGGTCACGATCCGGGACTGGCCGGACCACAGCGTGCGGGCGGTGCACATCCTGCTGGATGCGTTCTCCGATCCCTTCCACATCGAGCTGATCGACCGCATCCTCGCGCCGAACAAGATCAACACCATCGTCGCCGAGGCCGAGTACGTGCAGTGGGAGAGCGGTCGCCCTCTGTGGACCCCCGACCGCCGCGGGGCGACGAAGGAGCAGGTGCGGCGGCTGCTCGCGGCCGCCGGCGAGCACCACATCCAGGTGATCCCGCTGATCGCGACGCTCGGGCACAGCGAGTGGGTCTTCGGCGGCTTGCGCGACGAGGCGCTGTGCCGCCAGGTCGCCTACAGCCCGACCGGGTCCGTGACCTGCGACCGCGCGCGCGCCGTCTACCCCGCGGTGTACGATCCCGACCGCCAGATCACCGTGGACGGGAAGACGACGACGCTCAACGAGGCGCTCATCCTCCCCGTACTGCGGGAAGCGGTGGAGCTCTTCCGCCCGGGGTTCCTGCACCTCGGACACGACGAGGTGCGCGGCCCGTCGGGGCTGCGCTACGACATGCAGCTCTACCTGAAGGACATCGTGACGCTCTCGGCCGCCCTGCGGGGGATGAGCGTCCGTCCCGTCATATGGGGCGACGTGCTGTGGGAGCGGCGTGAGGAAGCCGCGGCCGCGCCGCAGTTCGGCGACCTGCCCCGCGACCTCCTCGTCGTCCCCTGGAAGTACGAGGACGTCCGCGCCTATCCGGAGGCGGCGCACTTCCGCCGCCTCGGCTTCGACGTGCTGGGGGCGACCTGGTACCGCCTGCACAACAACTACCTCTTCAGCCGGGCGGTGCGGGCCGCGGGCGGCCTGGGCATGATCCGGACCACCTGGACCGGGCACTTCCAGAACCGCGCTGCGCTGACCAGAGCATACCGGCAACTGTACACATATCTAAGTGCGTCGGCCTACTTCTGGAACACCCAGGCACCGCCGCCCGAGCGGTTCCCCGGAGAGGCCTCCCTTGCACGCGGTTTTGCGGACGCCTGGCGTGGGGGTTCCTCCGCACCACCGCAGCCGTCCGCCGGAACCCTGCTGAACCTCGCCCCGGTGGCCACGGCGAGCCACATCGACGACGACGGCAAGGGCTGGCAGGGGAAAGGGCCCGACTACGACCTGCGGGCGCTCACGCCCGGACGCCGGCGGGCCGGGGGGGTCTTGTTCGAGGTGCTCGACCCGGCGCGCAGCCGGGGGAAGAGCGTGATCATGCTGCGCGGTGAGCGCGATGTCGCCCAGACCAAGCCGGCGCGCGTGACGGTGCGCCACGGGGCGCGGGCGCAGTGCCTCGTGATCATCCACGCCGCGCTCGACCGCGCGGTGAACTTCGGCGAGGTCGCCGGCCGCTACACCGTCCGCCTCGCCGGCGGCCGCAGCGCGCCGATCGAGCTGCGCTACGGCCAGAACATCAGCAGCTGGCTGTGGGACGCGGAGAGAGGAATCCCCTCCATCGAGCAGGAAGTGGCGTGGTCGGGCCGCACCGCCGCGGGCAACGAGGTGCTGCTGCAGATGATCCGCTGGAGGAATCCGCAGCCGGAGGTTCCCATCGAGTCGATCGAGCTGGCCAGCGCCGGCGGCCGGGCGAGCCCGGTCGTGTTCGCGATCACGGCGCTGGACCGATGCCCGTGAGGCTGCGCAACACAGCTGTCGCGTACCTCTTCCTGACTCCCGCCCTCCTCCTCCTCGGAGTTTTCACGTTCTATCCGGTCATCTTCGGGACGGCGCTCAGCCTCTTCGAGTACGACATCATCAACCCGCCGCGCTACGTCGGGCTGGAGCAGTTCCGCAAGCTGCTGGCCGACCGCTACTTCTGGATCGCCCTGACCAACTCGGCGAAGTACGTCCTTGTCGTGCCGGTGATCCAGCTCGGCTCGATCCTGCTGGCCGTGCTGGTGAACCGGCAGCTGCGGGGCATCGGCGCCTTCCGCGCCGCGTACTACGTCCCGGTGATCACCTCCTGGCCCGTGGTCGGGATCATGTGGACCTGGATGTACGACCAGCAGGGCGTGGTGAACTGGGTGCTGCAGAGCCTGGACGTGATCGCCCGGCCCATCTCCTGGCTCAGCCATCCCACGATCACGCTCTACGCGGTGATGTTCGTGACGATGTGGAAGGGGCTGGGCTGGTACATGGTCATCTACCTGGCCGGCCTGCAGACCATCCCGCCGGAGTACGAGGAGGCGGCGATGATCGACGGCGCCTCCCGGGCGCGCGTTTTCTGGAGCGTGACCATCCCGCTGCTGCGACCGTACATCCTGCTGGCCTCGCTGATCTCCACCATGGCGGCCGTGAAGGTGTTCGAGGAGATCTTCGTCATGACGCGGGGCGGCCCGTTCTTCAGCACCTACACGATGTTCATGTACATCTTCGACGAGGCGTTCCAGGAGCTGAACATGGGCTACGCCGCGGCCCTCGCCGTCGTGCTGGCCGCGGTGATCATGGTCTTCTCGGTGATCAACTTCCGGGTCTTCCGCCGGGGCGGGCTGGAATGGTACTGAGAAAGAGCCTCCTTTACCTCCTGCTGGGCGCGCTGGCGGCCTTCACCACCTTCCCGTTCCTGTGGACGCTGTTGATCTCGATGCGCACGCAGGGGCCGATCTTCGCCATCCCGCCCGACCTGAGCCTGAGCGGGCTGTCCGCGGCGAACTACGTCGGCGTGTGGAGCACGCTGCCCCTGCCGCGCTACGTCCTGAACAGCCTGTACATCACGGGGATGGGGGTCGTCCTTACCCTGATCATTTGCTCGCTGGCGGCCTACCCGCTGGCGCGGATGTCGTTCGCGGGCAAGAACGTCATCTTCTTCGCCATCGTCGCCACGTTGATGCTGCCCGAGCACATCGGCCTGATCGTGAACTTCGTGACCCTGACGCGCCTGCGTCTGGTGGACACCTACGCCTCCGTGTACCTGCCGAGCGTCTCCAGCATCTTCGGCATCTTCCTCCTGCGCCAGGCCTACCTCTCCATCCCGCAGGAGATGGAGGACGCGGCGCGGATGGACGGGGCGGGGGAGCTGACGATCTGGTGGCGGGTCCTCCTGCCCCTCACCGTGCCGGCCCTGGCCACGCTGGCGATCTTCCAGTTCGTGGCCTTCTGGAACAGCTTCCTGTGGCCGATCATCATCCTGAAGACCCCGGACAAGTACCCGCTGGCGGCCGGGCTGCTCTACCTGCGCGGGCTGTTCGCGCACAACACGCGCTACATCGCCGCGGGCACCGTCATCGCCACGCTGCCGATCATCATCGTCTTCCTGTTCACCCAGCGGTACTTCATGCGCGGCATCACCACGGGGGCGATCAAATAGATGGCGCGCCCCGTGCTGCTCTTCGTGCCCCTCGACGACCGTCCGGTCACATGCGACATGGTCGTGGAGCTGGCGGAGGCGGCGGGGGCGGAGGTGCGCCTTCCCGACGGCGCCCTGCTGGGGGACCGCGACCGGCCCGGGGAGGCGGCGGAGATCCGCCTCTGGCTGGAAGGGGAGGTCGTGGCCGGGGGGGCCGCAGCCCTGGTCGCTTCGGTTGAGATGCTGTGCTTCGGCGGGCTCGTCGCCTCGCGCAAGAACCCGGCGGGCTACGAGGAGGTCGCGCCCGACCTCGAGCGCGTCCTGGGCCTGGCCGCGCGGCTGCCGGCGTACTTCTCTGCGGTGATCCCCCGCAC
>DASUAK010000115.1:0-5798 GCA_035763845.1 bacterium
GGCAAACTCATCGGCGTAGGTGGAGTTGCTGACCTCGCCGTCGAGGACGACCACCTCGGCCCGGGCCGCCCCGAGCGCACGAAGCGCGTCGCCATAGGCCCGGCGGGTGGCGACACTGTCGCCCACCTTATAAGAAGGAAGCACGAGGCTGCCCGCCGGGGGCTTCGCCGAAGTCCGGCGGTCCTCCGGCCTGCGCACATCCACCACGATCGACCGCCTGCCGCCCAGGGCCGCGATCGCCTGTTCGGCGTCCTCCTTCGGCAGCGCCTTGCCGTGCCAGTTGTCGCGGTTCTCGATCGCAGGGACGCCCTTCCCCTTCACCGTGCGGGCCAGGATCATCATCGGGGCGCCCGAGGCGGCCGCGGCCCGGCGGTAGGCGTCGTCGATCGCGCGGAGGTCGTGGCCGTCGATCTCGAGCGTCTCCCAGCCGAACGCCCGCGCCCGCGCCGCGTACGCGGCGGTGTTCCACTCGAGCATCGTGGGGCCGCGCTGCCCCAGGCGGTTCACGTCCACGATGCAGGTCAGGTTGGCGAGGCGGTAGTGCGCGGCGTGCTCGACCGCCTCCCACACCGAGCCCTCGGCCATCTCGCTGTCGCCGGAGAGGACCCACACCCGGTACGGAAGCCGGTCCAGGCGGGCCCCGGCCAGGGCGATGCCCACACCGATGGCCAGTCCCTGCCCCAGCGACCCGGTGGCCACCTCGACCCAGGGGAGGACAGGGGTGGGATGGCCTTCGAGCCGGCTGCCCGCTCGCCGCATGGACATCAGCTCCGCGTCGGTGATCGCCCCGGCGGCCTTGAACATCGCGTAGAGCAGCGGGCTGGCGTGGCCCTTGGAGAAGACGAGATGGTCGTTGTGGGGATCCCGCGGGTTGGCGAAATCGTACCGCAGGTGCTGCGCCATCAGCACGGCCATGAGGTCGGCCGCGGAGAGCGAGGAGGTGGGGTGGCCCGAGCCGGCCTGGGTCGTGGCCCGGATGCTGTCCACGCGCAGCTGCGCGGCCAGCTCGCGCCAGTCGTCGTAGGAAGTCATGGGATCCTCCGGGAGTGATGCCTGTACGTGGGAAAAGTTCGAGTACCCGCGGGCGAAGCCTCCCTGCCCCAGCCGGTCCCACCCGGCAGAATCGGGCGCGTCGCGGGCCGGGGGCGCTATGAGACCGATGGATGATGTGCAGACCGTCGCGGTCGTCGTCGTCCGCGACGAAGGCGGCCGCGTCCTGCTGCGGCGGCTCGGGGCCAGGTCGTGGGCGCTCCCGGGCGGGGTGATCAAACCCGGCGAAACGGTGGAGGACGCCGCGCGGCGCGGGGTGCGGGAGGAAACGGGTCTGCTCGTCGGGCGGCTCAGACTGCTCGGCGTCTCATCAGGACCGGACCTGGCCCTGGACCTGCCCGGCGGCCGCCGCCTTCATCGCGTGGCGATCGCCTTCGTCCCCGAGGACTGGGAAGGACTTGCCCGCGGAGGCGGCGCTGCGGAGCGGCACGTCCGCTTCTTCCACCCGACGGCGCTCCCCGATGACCTCGATCCCGCGGACCGGCCCCTGCTCGCGCGGTTCGGGTCGGGAGGTTAGCGCCCTCCGGCGCGGCCGTCGAGCTCGTCCATCCCCTGCTCGAGGGTGACCCAGGACAGCGTCGCGCACTTCACGCGGACGGGGAACTTGCGCACGCCCTGCAGGGCGACGAGATCGCCCAGCTCCTCTTCCTCCACGGGCGCGCCCTGCATCATCGCTTTGAAGCGCCCCGAGAGGCGCCGCGCCTCGGCCATGGTCTTGCCCTTGATCTGCTGGGTCATCATCGAGGCGGAGGCCTGGCTGATGGAGCAGCCCCGTCCGACGAAGCGGACGTCGGCGATCCGCCCGTCCGCCAGCTTGACGTAGATCGAGAGCTCGTCGCCGCACAGCGGGTTCGCCCCTTCCACCTTGATGTCGGCGTCGGGCAGCTCGCCGCGGTTGCGCGGGCGGGAGTAGTGCTCGAGGATCAGCTCGCGATAGAGATCATCCAGGGCCATGGCGGAGCCTCACCGCATCATTCTGCCACCGGGTCCGGGCGTTTGTCTACGCGTGCGCCCAGGCCAAGATGAGGCGCCAGGTCGTGTAGAACACCCAGCCGGCGACGAGGGCGCGAGCCGCGGCGGGGCCCAGGACGAAAACCACACTGAAGATGCCCAGACCCATCGTCAGCGCACCGAGGATGGTGAGCATGGTCAGCCGCCAGAAGCGGTCGGTGCGCCATGCTTCGTCCAGATAGGCCTCCTTGACTTCGCGCAGGAACACCCGGTCGCCGAAGGGGCGGCCGGTGGAGGGCGCGGCGCCCTGTGTGACCAGCGCGTAGATGACCGTTCCCATGAACACCGTGAAACCCGCGGCGGCCAGGACGGCGGCCGCGCCGAAGAGCAGCGGGCGGTGATGCGTGATGACGCGATCAAGAGCGCGGAAGACCTCGCTCCGCTCGGCCGCCGCGGCGAGGGCGAGGACCGCGAGCAGGACGAGACCGGTGCGGAGCAGCGCGCGAACCCCCTGCTCGAGGCGCTCCGGCATGGATCCCCTCAGCCCTCCAGATCGGCGCGGCTCAGGAACGGCGAGAGGAAGGAGATCGTGAACACCTCGCCCCGATACGTGCGGGCGGCGCAGGCCACCGCGCAGACGATCCAGCCGCCCAGGGCCAGGGGCGTCAACAGCAGCGCGAGCACGCGCATCAGCAGCACCGCCTGGAAGAAGAGGCTGATCGCCGCGAAGACGACCGTCCCCGCGGCGACCAGCGCCAGCGACTGCACCGCATGGTAGCGCAGGAAGGGCTCCCGGCGCCGCGCGGTGAGCAGCACGTGCGCCGCGAACAGCGGCACCGGATACCCGAGCGCGGCGCGCACGCGCACGTCGCGTTGCGGCACCTCCGGCCGGAGCGCTTCTCCGTCCCGCCGCGGGCGGGGGCCGCCCGGGACGCGCCTCATGCCGCCGGACCGGGCGCCTCCACCGGCTGTGCGTGGCGGGCCAGCTGGTCGCGGCGGAACGGAGAGGCCCCGAGGGCCCGCCGCAGCAGCAGGAAATACACGGCCACGCTGACGGCCCACACGACGACGCTGATGGCGAAGTAGGGTGTGAACAGCGCGTCGTTGGGGTCGAGGAACTGCGGAAGGTTGAAGGCCGTGTGCAAGACGCCGGCCCCGAAGAGCCCGATGACCACCGAGCGGGCGGAGCCTCCGCCCACGATGCGGCGGCCGAGCACGTATCCGACGAGCCCCGACCAGCTGACGTGCCCGATCGTCGAGAGCAGCGCCCGCAGCGGGGCGGTGACGGCGAAGGCGGCGACGAACGCGCTGGTCCCGGCCTGGCCGGCGGAGGCTCCGCCCTCCGCGGCGGCCTGGAACGTCCCGACGAAGGCGCGCATGATGTAGCCGAAGTTCTCCCCCGCCGCGAAGCCCAGGGCCGCGGTCGTCATGTAGATCATGCCGTCGACGACCTCGTTGAAACGCGGATCGTTCCGCGTGCTGTTCGTCGTGACGAGGTACTTCATCGTCTCCTCGTTGAGGGCGGCGAGGATCACCATTGCGGTCAGCAGCGTGACGGCGAGGGCGATGGCGCCGCCCTCACCGGCGGCATTGACCTGGGGGCCGAACACGGCGAACAGGAATTCGTTCAACCCGGCGGCCCAAAAGCCCGACAGCAGCCCCCACAGGAACAGCTTGCCGATGAGGGACTTGGGCTCACGCTCGTAGCGGTCCCGCGACCAGAAGAACCACAGCCACAGCACCGCGGGGACGATCGATGCCAGAAAGGCCAGGAGCTGGATCATTTCAGCAGCACCGCCACAACCAGCAGGGCCATGGCCAGGATGGTGGCCCCCTGCACGAGCGCCACGGCCACGTTGCCGCGCTTGAGCTCGGCCATCTCGTCGATCCCGGGGGTGACCCGGTTGAAGACCCGCATCGCGATCGGTGCCATGATGGCAAAAGCCACTCCGGCGACGATCACCCAGAAGATCATGAAGAGTGCGTTGAGCGCCACCCGTCCGTAGTCGGGACCGGCGGGGATGCCGAACGGCGGCGTCGCCTGCAGGATGGATGCGACCAGCCAGGTCATCGCGTCTGCCTCCTCAGTCCATGAAGTTCTTGTTGACGAAATCCTTCACGTCGACGAATCGGTCGCGCTCGACGTCGTAGATCCGCACCAGGAACCGCTTCAGCACGACCTGCGCCGCCCGGTTCCGGTCGGCGTCCGACCCGGCCGTGCGGAGCGCGGCGGCGAACTGGCTCACCGCCTCGTTCCGCTGGCCGAGCTGGACGACATACTTGGTCCAGACCTGGCCGGAGAAGATCATCGTCTTGGGGTCGTCCCCCGCGGCCACGCTGTTCACCGCCAGCCAGCTCCGCAGGGCGTGCTGGGCGACGTCGGGCCAGTTGGGCCGCGGATAGTTCGCCTGAGTGTACGCGAACCAGTGCGGAGGACCGTCCTGGTCCGCCGGCAGGAACTTGAGCGACACCACAGTCAGGCCTTCCCGTTCCAGCGCGGCCTTGATCCGGGCCGCCTTCTCGTCTGCCGACTGCGCCGAAACAAGACCAGGCAGCGCGGCGGCGAGGACGAGGCCGGCCGCCAGAGCGCTGAGAACCCGCATGCATCGGTGCACCGCATCACCTCCCCGGTGGGCCCTGGGGGGCCCGGTGTGGCCCCCAACGTACCAGAGGTACCTGAACAAAACCTGGACGTGGGGACAGGAGCGGCGCAGCCCGCGGAGAACCCCACTTGACATCCATGGCGACCCACGCGCCCACATCTCCCCGCGCCGCGCCCGCCGCGCCGGCGGCGTTCCAGGCCCCGGCCTCCGCGCTGGCCAGGCCGCGGCTCCTCGAGCGGCTCGCCGGCGCAGAGCGCCGCCGGCTCACGTTGATCATCGCGGACAGCGGGTACGGGAAGACGACGCTGCTCGCCCAGTGGGGGGCGACGCTGCCGGAAGGGACGGCCCAGGCCTGGTTCGCGGCCCGGTCCACGGACGCGGTCCCCCGCACCTTCACCCGACGGCTCACCGCGGTCCTGGGGGAATTCGTGGCCCTGGAGCGCACGGCGCGGAGGTTGGAAGAAGCGCTCGACGGATTGGAGCGGGATGTGGTCCTCGTCCTGGACGACGTCCACCACCTCGGCGCGCCGGGGCTGCCGGTGCTGCGCCTCCTGCTCGAGCATCCCCGCCTGCACCTGGTTCTGGCGGGCCGCGAGATCCCCGACCTGCCCCTCGCCCGGCTCCGCATCCAGGAACAGGTCGTCGAGCTGTCCGCCGCCGACCTCGCCTTCAATCGCGAGGAGATCACCGCCCTCGGTGTGGGCGGCGACGTCGATACCCTGCTGCGGCAGACGCAGGGATGGCCGGCGGCCTTCGTCCTGCTGCGCCTGGGCGGTGCGGCGCACCCCTCCGCAACGCGGCGCGAGCTGTTCGACCTGCTTGCGGAAGAGGTCTGGCCGCGTCTGGCCGCGCACGAGCGCGAGGTGCTCCAGGCAGCCGCGGTGGCCGGCGTCGTGACGGCCGACCTCGCCACGCACCTCCTGGACCGCAACAGCGCCGCGCCCGTCCTGGACGCCTTCACGCAGCGCGGATGGCTCGCCCGCCAGGGCGGCGACCGCTACCAGGTGCACAGCCTCTTCCGCGAGTTCATGCTGCACCGCATGCCCGAGGCCGACCGCATGGCGATGGCCGAGCGCGCCGTGCAGTGGTGGGTGGCGCGGGGCGAGGCGGAGGAAGCCGGCGCCGCGAGCGCCTTATGCTCCATCGACGTCCGGCGCCGCTTCCTGGTGACGCACGGATCGCTGGTCGCCCGCG
>DASUAK010000116.1:0-6008 GCA_035763845.1 bacterium
TGCGCCGGATCGAGGCACCAGGTCGCGGGGTCGGCGTCCACGAACACCGGCTCCGCCCCCACGTAGCGGACGGCGTTGGCGGCGGCGATGTAGGTGAGCGAGGGGACGAGGACCTCATCCCCGGGCCCCGCCCCGAGGGCCAGCAGCGCGACGTGCAGGGCGACCGTGCCGTTCGCGACGGCCACCGCGCTCCGCGCGCCGGTCAGCGCCGCCCACTCCCGCTCGAACCGCTCCACGAAGGGACCGGTCGATGAGATCCACGAGCTGGCCACCGCCTCGGCGACGTACCGCCGCTCGAGGGGGGAGAGGTCGGGGGCGGCGACGGGGATGCGGGCCATCGCCTACCGCGCTCCCCGGGCGGGCTTCTCGAACATGAGCCCGCACACGCCCTGGCCCGGCATCGTCTCCCACGACGGGAACGTGGTGTAGTGCTCGGCGATCTCCTTCGGATCGTCGACCGTCGCGGCGAGGCCCCGCTCGAGCCAGCGCTGCTGGTACGCCGCGAAGCGGCCGGCGGTGCGCTCTCCGAACCAGGCCACGCGGTCCGGCTCGCGCCCGACCGCCTCCACGAGCCGGTCCCAGATCGCCGCGCGGTCGTAGACGCGCTGGAAGAAGTGGCGCCCCGCGGCGGAGGGCTGCGTGCCGTACTGCGGCCTGTCGCGGAACTCTTCCCGGAACGTCCGGTCCACGGGGACGGTAAGGATGAGCCGCCCGCCGTCCGCCAGCGCGCCGTACATCCACCGCACGGCCTCGACGTCCTGATACCGCCCGGCGACGTGCTCGACCACGGAGATCGACCAGATGCAGTCGTACCGTCCCTCTTCCGCGGAGGCGGCGTCCGCCCCGCGGGAGTCGAAGGTGAGATTGCTCATCCGCAGCATGCGCGCGATGCGCGCGCTGATCCCCAGGTCGGCGGCATCCGGGTTGATCATCCGGATCTCCGCCTGCGGGTGACGCTGCGCCAGATAGAGCGAGAAGAGCCGCGGGGAGCCGACGTCCAGGCAGCGCCGGGGCAGATCCGGGCAGCAGCTGAGCGCGAACGGGAACTCGAAGTAGCGCACGGAGTCCACAGGGTGGAGCAGCAGCACCGCGCCGTAGCGCCACCCCCGCAGCAGCAGGCGCGCGCCGAGCGTCCGGCCGAAGCGGTCGAACGCCCCTCCCGGCCCGCTCCGCCGCGCGGCCAGCGCCGCCCGGGTCAGCAGGTACGGATAGGCGAGGGCGGAGGCGGTCATGCCGGACTCCCATTGGGCCGGCGGAAGAAGAGCAGCCGGCGGGGCGCCGGAGACGACGGCACCACCTCGACCTCGGGGAAGTACGGACGCATCGCCCGCACGAACGTCTCCTGCTCGTACCAGGGCTCCCGGGCCAGCGCCCAGGACGCGATGTGCGCGTCCTCGCGCGGGATGAACTCCACGATGGCGGCCCGCCGCGACAGCAGGTGCAGGACGTGGGCGACCATCTCGAACGACACTCGCTGCGGTCCGGCGAGGTGGTGCAGCAGCGCGAGCACCATCGTGGTGTCCGCGCGCAGGCGGGTGTAGGCGTCCTGGTACCCGAGCGCCATCCCGTGGCTGCCGGTGGGCCACATCACGTCCAACCGCAGCGGGAGGATGGGGAGCGCCTGCGCCTTCGCCTTCTTATAGAGGAAGCTCAGCGTCCAGTCGTCGGTGTCCACGGCGATCACGCGATGGCCATGCCGCACCGCCAGCTCCGAGTACCACCCGGCGTTCGCGCCCAGGTCCAGCATCAGCCCGGGCTCGATCCGGCCCAGCAGCGCGTCCACGGTCTGCTGCTTCGGCCCGTACGTTCCGGGCTCGTCCACGCGCGCGCCCCGGCTCTGCTCGTAGTCCGACCAGGGCGAGCGCCCCGCCCCTTGAGGCAGGCGCTCCACGTAGCGCAGCAGGGCCTGGAAGTACGCGGGAGGATCCGTCCGCAGCCGGCTCAGCCGCACGAAGCCGGGCGGCAGCCACGGCCGGAGGAACCGGCTGTTCCAGAAGGCCTTCGCCCCCTCCGTCCGGTGGGTGCGCAGGACGTCGTCGGCCAGGCCGTGCAGATGGGCCCGGCGGAGGATCAGCGGCACGATGAGGTGCCGGCGGAACTCGGCCATCCACTCTCCGGCCACCGGCCCGCCCGGCCCGATGGATCCCAGGTCGATGAAGACCGCGCGGGATCCGTCGAACAGCACGTTCCACGGATGCGCGTCCAGCAGGCTCAGCCCCCGCGCGGCCAGGGCGAGGCCCAGGCGGGCGATGGTCGCGGCCGCTTCCTGCACCATCGCCGTCGGCCACTCCATCGGATAGCTCACGATCGGCACGCGCTCGCACTCGACCACGAGGTCGAAGCCCTCCACCTTCACGTCGGCCACCCGGCACCGCACCAGTCCGGCCCGGATGAGATCTTCGAGGCCGTCCGTCTGCACGAGACTGCGGTAGAAGGCCGCGCCCTCACCGCGGAAGGCGCGGTACACGCGATCCGGCAGCACGAACGTGGCGCCGTTGGGGTCCACGCTGGGCTGGCGGTAGGGCATCAGATCGAGCGCGGAGCGCGTCGTCATGGCCGGGCGATGAGCGGCTCCAGTTCCGCGCGCGCGTGCCGGCCGGCGCTGAGCGCGGCCAGTGCTCGTGAGGCGAACACGATGAGCGGGATGGCCAGGACCACGTACCCGATCACCGTGCCCAGGGCCACCCCGGGCAGGCCGATCCACCGGGCCAGCAGGATGGAGGCCGGCAGGTTGATCGCGGCGTTCAGCAGCCCGAGCCACATGTTGATCGCCACGCCGCCCAGGGCCGTGGTCAACCGGCCGTAGCACAGCGGCACCGACTGCACGACGACGAGGAGGGCCATCGCCCCCAGCAGCGCGGTCGACGGCACGATGTCGGGGCCGGCCCACAGGCGGATGAGCGGCCGGCCCACGGCGAGGAGGACGATCCCCCACCCGGCCGCGGCGGCGAGGCTCACCCGCACCAGACGCTGATGCGTGCGGCGCACCCACTCCGCGTCCCCGCGCGACGCCGCCTCCACGTACGCCGGCCACGCCGCATCGAGCAGCATCATCACCAGCAGGATGACGAGCTGCGCCAGCATGAACGTCACCGCGTACGGGGGGACCGCGATGGGGCCCAGGACGTGCGCGATCACCAGGTTGTCGCTGTAGGAGACGACCAGCCCGGCCAGGGTGAGCCCGGTGAACTGCACCCCCAACCGCAGCAGCGGCCGCAGCCATACGCGGCCCGCGTGGCCCGCGCGCGGAGCGAGCGGGCGGTGGCGGAGACCGAAGAGATGGACGACCGAGGCGATCCCGCCCAGCAGCGGCGGGAGCGCGTAGGCGGCGGCGAGGCCGGCGATGCCCAGATCGGTCCGGACGACGATCACGATGGCGGCGAAGCGCAGCGCGGAGCGAGCGAGGTCCCAGAGGTGCGCGAGGTAGCCTTCCTGCTTGGCCTGGAAGACGGTGGTCCCGATCTGGACCGGCAGGGAGAGCACGAAGCCCACCCACAGCAGCGCCGCCGCGGCGCGCAGCGGCCCCAGATCCACGTCCTTTCCCGCGTTCAGCAGCGCGCGCAGAGGCAGGACCGGCAGCAGCGCGAGGAGCAGCACGACGAGGGCGCCGGACACCGCGATCTGATACCACCACGCGGTGGCCACCAGGCCGGCGGCGCGGCCGCGGTCGCTCCGGCCTTCGGCCTCCGCCAGGTTGTTCAGCAGGCTCGAGGCCATGCCGAACTGCGCGAAGCCCAGCCAGGCGACGGTGGTGACGAGCACCAGCCACAGGCCGTACTGCTCGGTGCCGAGGTAGCGGAGGGCCAGGGGCACCGTGGCCAGGTTCACGCCGATGCTGACGACGCGGGCGGCGCCCGAGGCCACCGCCGTCAGGCCCATCCGCCGCTCCCGCTCGCGCGCCCGGCCCGCCGCCCCCGGCGTCTCCATCAGGGCACCCGGCCGGCGGCCTGCGCCCGCGTGGCCCGGTACCACTCGATCGTCTTGCGCAGCCCCGCCTCGAGGGAGACCTGCGCCCGGAACCCGAACAGCCGGTCGGCCTTCGAGGTGTCGAGCCGCCGCCGCGGCTGGCCGTCCGGCCGCTTGGTGTCCCACCTGAGCCGCCCGCGGAACCCCGCGAGGCGCCCGATCAGGCCGGCCAGATCGCGGACGCTGATCTCCTCGCCGGAACCGAGGTTCACCGGGTCCGACGCGTTGTAGCGCTCGGCGCCCAGCAGGATGCCCTCGGCCGCGTCCTCCACGTAAAGGAACTCGCGCGTGACCGTCCCCGTGCCCCAGACGACGATCTCGTCGTCGCCCCGCTCCGCGGCCTCGACCGTCTTGCGGATGAGGGCCGGGATGACGTGCGAGGACTCCAGGTCGAAGTTGTCGCGCGGGCCGTACAGGTTCACCGGGATGAGGAAGATGGAGTTGTAGCCGTACTGCCGCCGGTAGGCCTGGGACTGCACCAGCAGCATCTTCTTCGCCAGGCCGTACGGGGCGTTCGTCTCCTCCGGGTAACCGTTCCAGAGGTCCTCCTCCCGGAAGGGAGTGCGCGCGTGCTTCGGATAGGCGCACACCGTGCCCAGGGCGACGAACTTGGGGGTGCCCCGCTTGTACGACTCGTGCAGCAACTGCGTTCCCATCAGGATGTTGTCGTAGAAGAACTCCGCGGGATGCGCGCGGTTGGCGGCGATCCCGCCCACCCGCGCGGCCAGATGCAGCACCAGGGTGGGATCCGCTTCCGCCAGCGCCCGGCGCACCGCGGCGGCCTCGCGCAGGTCGTAGTCGGCTCTGCGGGGGACGACGATCTCGCGGCAGCCCCGGGCGCGCAGCTTCTCAACCACGAACGCGCCCAGGAACCCGGACCCGCCCGTGACAAGGACCCGCTGGCTCTCCCAGAACCCCATGCTCACCTCAGCGGTGCCACGTCCCGAAGTGCCGCTCCAGGATTCTCTTGCCCTCACCGATGGGCTTCAGGCCGGCGGCCTCCAGATCGGCGTCCACCATGATCCGGACGAGATCGGAGAAGCGCACCTTGGGCGACCACTTGAGGCGTTCCCGGGCCTTGGCCGCGTCGGCCAGCAGCACGTCCACGTCGGTGGGGCGGAAGTAGCGCTTGTCGATCTCCACGTGCTGCTGCCAGTCCATCCCGGCGTAGCCGAAGGCCTCGACAAGGAACTCCCGCACCGAGTGCGTCTCTCCCGTGCCCAGGACGTAATCGTCGGGGCCCTCCTGCTGCAGCATCAGCCACATGCCTTCCACGAACTCCGGCGCGTACCCCCAGTCCCGCTTGGCGTCCAGGTTGCCGAGGTAGATCTTCTGCTGCCTGCCGGCCTTGATCGCGGCCAGCCCCGTCGTGATCTTGCGGGTCACGAACGTCTCGCCGCGGCGCGGGCTCTCGTGGTTGAAGAGGATGCCGTTGCAGGCCCACAGCTGATAGCCTTCCCGGTAGCCCACCGTCATCCAGTAGGCGTAGACCTTCGTCGCCGCGTAGGGGCTCCTGGGATGGAACGGCGTGCGCTCGCTCTGGGGCGCCGGCGCGTCCCCGTACATCTCCGAGCTCCCTGCCTGATAGAGGCGCGTCTTGATCCCGCTGCGCCGCACCGCCTCGAGCAGACGCGTCACGCCCAGGCCCGTCACGTCCCCCGTGTACTCCGGCATGTCGAAGGACACCCGGACGTGGGACTGCGCCCCGAGATTGTAGATCTCGTCCGGCTTGAGGTTGTAGATGATGTTGGTGAGCTGCTCGCTGTTGCCGAGGTCCCCGTAGTGGAGGAAGAGGCGCACGCCGGCCTCGTGGGGATCGCGGTACAGGTGCTCGATGCGCCCCGTGTTGAAAGTGCTGGCCCGCCGGATCAGCCCGTGTACCTCGTAGCCGCGGCTCAGCAGCAGCTCCGCCAGGTACGAGCCGTCCTGCCCCGTGATCCCCGTGATCAACGCGCGCTTCATGCCTCACCCCTTGGCCGCAGCGGCCGAGAGGAACACTTCTCGCTGCCAGGCCGTGATTCCGTTCCGGCGGACGGAGGGGA
>DASUAK010000117.1:0-7256 GCA_035763845.1 bacterium
GCCCGATCGCCCGTTCCGGGCGGTGGTCATCCTGCTCTCCGACGGGCGCGCGAGCGACGGCATCGCGCCCGAGGACGCCGCGCGGGAGGCGCGGGACCGCGCAGTGCGCGTCTTCACCGTGGGCCTGGGCACCAACGCCGACCCCTCCACCTTCCGCAGCGGGTTCTTCGGCGTCCTCGACGAGCCCACACTGCGCATGATCGCCGACACCACCGGCGGCCGGTACTTCCGCGCGGAGGAGGCGGGGGCCCTCCGGGGGATCTACCGCGACCTCGCCCGCGCCATCGGCTGGATCCGGCGTCCGCTGGACGTCTCCGCCGTCGCCGCCGGCCTGGCGCTCGTCCTGCTGGTCCTCGCCGTCGTCGCCCGCCTGCGGTTCGCCCCCATCGGCTGAGCGGCGTAGTACCCTCCTGCTCAACAGCGCGGCGCCGGCTCCCCTCGCCGTCCAGCCGCCCTGCAGTTGTCCGGCGGCCGCCCGGTCCGGGGGATCGTCCACGCCTAAACCGCCAAAACGGATTCGTCGCCCGTGCGCGCCGGCCGCCTACTCTGTGGGCCTGATTGTCCCGACTGTGCGCTCTGTCTACGATGACCTCAAATGCACGGGCATGACCCTCCCGCCCTCAGTGGCCGCCTCTCCCTGCCGCAGTCCGATCACATCACGATAGGAGGTCCACGTGAGTCCCACGCCTGATGGAGCTGCGGGTGCAGCGAAACAGAGCGAGACCCGGAAGGGCGTCTCCCGGCGCTCCTTCCTGAAGGGCATGGCCGCGACCGGCGTCGGGATGTCGGTGCTGGCGACCGGGCTGAAGTCCGTGGCCCACGCGCAGCAGATGACCCCCGACCTCACCGACGCCAAGCTCATCGACATGTACGCCAGGATGCTGCGGATGCGCTGGTGGGACCGGACGTACGGCGACATCCTCCTCACCGACCAGAACTTCCGCTCCTGGGCGCACATCTGGTACCCCTACGCCGGCCAGGAGGCGGTGGCGGTCGGCGTCACGACGGCCCTCAACCAGGACGACTGGATCGCCACGACCTGGCGCGGGTCCGGCCACATGACGGCCAAGGGCGGCGACCTGAAGAAGATGACCGCCGAGATCACGATGAAGGCTACCGGCCTGGGCGGCGGGTACGGGGCCAGCATGCACATGACCGACAAGAGCATCGGCTTCCTGTTCTCCACGGGGATCGTCGGCCCGAACGCCGCGATCATGGCCGGCGTGGCGGCCGGCATCAAGCAGCGCGGGGGCAAGCAGGTGGCCGTGGCGTTCGCCGGCGACGGCGCCCACGCCTCGCCGTACTTCCACGTGGCACTCAACGAGGCGGCGATCCTGAAGCTCCCCTTCGTCTACGTCATCGAGAACAACCTGTACGCCGCGGGCGCCTACTACAAGGTGCAGACGCACCTCGATGACATCGCCGTCTCCGCCAGGGGGTTCGAGATCCCCGGCGTCGTGGTGGACGGCCAGAACGTCATCGCCGTGTACCACGCGGCGAAGACGGCCGTCGAGCGGGCGCGGGCGGGTCAGGGCCCCACGCTGATCGAGGCCAAGACCTACCGCTACTACGGCCACTCCGGCGGGGCGGGCGTGAAGGTGGGCCGCATGGGATCGTTCGGGATGGCCTACCGGCCCGACCGCGAGGTGCTGGCCTGGATGGCGCGCGATCCCGTCGAGATCCACAAGACCATGCTGCTGAACCTCGGCCTCCTCACCGAGGCCAAGGCCGAGGAGATGGAGCAGGCGGCCAAGGCGGAGGTCGCCGCGGCGTTCAAGTTCGCCGCGGACAGTCCCGTCCCCAGGGCCGCTGAAGCGCTGCGCCACGTCTACTCGTCGGGCGGCCCGGTCCCGGCGCGCCAGTTCGCCAACACCAAGCTGTTCTAGGAGGACGACGACGATGCCAGTCAAGGGATGGACCTACGCGAAGTTCGAGGGCATTGTCCAGGGAGTCGGTGACTCGAAAGACTTCCTGTACACGAGCGAGGGCGGTTCCGGGACGGCGAGCTTGCAGGGGTATCCGACGATCGACTTCAAGAAGCTGTACGGCCCCAACAGCGTCATCGTCACCGGCATCGACGAGATGTGGTACACGGCCGCCGCGATCGGCGCCTCGCTGATCGGCCTCAAGACGGTCGTGGACCACGGCATGTACATGGCGAACGCCCTGACGTTCGACCTGATCTACCAGTGGGCGTCCAAGCTCCACTACATGCACGGGGGCGCCCTGACCGTGCCGGCGGTGTTCGTACAGTCCATCGCCGCCCAGGAGAAAGGCCTCGCCGGCCAGCACGCCGAGTACGAGGAGGACTCCTGGTACATGCACACGCCGGGCCTCAAGACCGTGATCCCCACCACCCCCTACGACATGAAGGGGTTGATGATCGCGGCCCTCAGGAGCAACGACCCGGTCGTGCTGCTGGAGTACGCGGGCTTCCGCGGCCTCACCGGCGAGGTGCCGGACGGGGACTACGAGGTCCAGATCGGCAAGGCCGCGGTGCGGACGCGCGGCAGCGACATCACCATCGTCAGCTCCGGCAACGGCACGCCGCAGATGCTCGAGGCGGCGGAGAAGTTGAAGAAAGAGGGCGTCGGCGTCGAGGCCATCGACCTCGTCACGCTGCATCCGCTCGACACCGAGACGCTGGTCAAATCCGTCCAGAAGACCAAGCGGCTGCTCACCGTCGACCAGTCCAAGTACACGCTGGCGCCGGGAGCGGAGGTGGTGGCGCGGGTGGCGGAGGCCGTCCCGGGGGCGAAGTTCAAGCGGATCGCCTTCCCGGATGCGCCGGCCGCGGCCGCGCCCGAGATGCTCGAGTACAACCGGATCAATCCGGATCACGTCTATCAGGCGGCCAAGTGGCTGCTGGCCAGGTAATGGTGCCGGGGGAAGGCTCCGTGCCTTCCCCCGACAGTCTCACTGGAGGAGATGGGCGAATGGATCAAGAGACGTACACCTGCGAAAGCTGCGGATCGTCGACGCATGACGACCTCGTCAGCATCTGCCTGTCGCACGGCGACCGGCTCGTCATCGTCGAGCAGGTGCCGGCGCGCGTCTGCGACCGCTGCTTCGAGCAGTACTACGACCAGCTGACAGTCTTCAAGCTGGACCGGCTGCGCGGCGCGGGGTTCAAGGCGGCCGACGCGGCGCGGGTCGTCGAGGTGCCGGTCTTCACGTTCCCCCAGGACGCGCCGGCCGAGCCTGAGGCGGCAGAGCCGGTCGTGGTGGACCGGCGCGGCACCGTCTACGACTGGTGGGCCGACGTATGACGCGGCGGCGGATGCAGCGCTGGACGATCGCCGTCCTGCTGGCGGCGGCCGCGGCGCTGGCCCTGGGGGGGCTGGTCCGCGCGGCCGACGACAAGCTGGCCTTCGTGCCCAAGGGCGGCGTGCAGCTGCTGCTCGAGGTCAAGGCGAAGTGTGGGAACTGCGATGACCTGGCCACGCTCGTCACCGTCAAGCGCAGTGCGGACGACTGGCTGAAGTACTTCACCGGCCGGCAGAGCACGGCCACGGGGCTGTCCGAGGCCGAGAAGAAGAAGGGCGCGCTGGCCACCTTCACCGACAGGCAGATCAAGACCCTGGTGACCTACCTGTCGATCAACATGCCGATGCCCAAGGACAGGGTCCCCAAGGATCCGGCGCGGGCCAAGTGGGACACCGTCCTGCCGGTGGACGGCCGCAAGCTGACGCTGGACAAGTGCATGGGCTGCCACAGCCTGGCCACGACCCTGCTGATCGAGGGGGACGTCGGGGCCTGGGGCGTCATCATGCGCAAGTCCGACCACGCGAACCTGGTGAACGCCCAGGAGCTGCAGGAGCTGCTGCACTACCTGGCCACTAACATGCCGGTGCCGGACGACCAGATCCCGGATGAGTTCCGCAAGGGCGGGATCGGCTACTAAGCCATGCGCTTCCGCCGCGTGCTGCTGATCCATCCGGCGACGACGCCGCATCTGCCTGAGTATCCTCCGGTCGGGCTGGGATACCTGGGGGAGGCGCTCAGGCAGCACGGCGTCGAGCATACCGTGGTGGACCTGCGGCTCGGCGGGGACGAGACCTCCCTGCACGAGCGGATCGCCTCCTTCCGGCCGGACCTGATCGGCATCAGCCTCGTCACGCTGCTCCACGGCGCCGCATACGCCCTGGTCCGCGGGGTCCGCGAGGCGTTCCCCAACATCGCCATCGCCGCGGGCGGCCCGCATGTCTCGACCTACCGGGAGGAGGTCCTGCGCCAGAACCAGGCGATCGACTTCGGCGTCACGGTGGAGGGCGAGCATGCCCTGCTCGACCTCTGCCGGGGCGCCGACCCTGCCGGCATCCCCGGGATCCTGTACCGGTCCGGCGGACCGGATCGGGAGGTCCGGTACAGCGGCGACCGCCCTTACATCACCGACCTCGACGGGCTCGGCTTCCCGACCTACGAGGGGTTCGAGCTGGCGCGATACCCCGCGGAGGACGTCGCCATCCTCACCTCGCGCGGCTGCCCGTACGCGTGCATCTTCTGCGCGGCGCAGGCGGTGATCGGGCGGCGGTACCGCTTCCGCGGCGTGCGCTCCGTGGCGGACGAGATCGCGTACTGGGCGGCCCGGGGCAGGCGCCGCTTCAACATCATCGACGACAACTTCACCCTCCGGCGCGAGCGCGTCCTGGCCCTGTGCGGCGAGCTGGAGCGGCGGGGCCTGACCGGGCTCGAGTTCCGCTGCCCCAACGGCATCCGCGCCGACCGCTGCGACCGGGAGCTGCTGCGGCGGATGCGGGAGGTGGGCTTCCGCTACATCGCCTTCGGCGCGGAGAGCGGCAGCGAGCGCGTCCTGCGGCGCATCAACAAGGGCGAGACGCTCGAGGACATCCGCCGCTCCACAAGTCTGGCCTGCGACCTCGGCTTCGACGTCGGCCTCTTCTTCATCGTCGGCGCCCCGGGGGAGACCTGGGATGACCTCGAGGCGTCGGTCGCTCTGGCCCTGGAGTTTCCCGTGGCCGACGCCAAGTTCTTCAGCCTCATCCCGCTGCCGGGCACCGAGCTCTTCCGCTGGGTGGATGAGCACGGCTACTTCGTGACCCCGCCCGACGAGTATCTGAACGATCCGGCCCACTGGCAGAACGACGCGCGCTGGGACCGCCGGCCGGTCTTCGCCACGCCGGAGCTGCCCCTGGACCGCCGCGTCGAAGCTTTGCACTACGTGGCCGAGGTCCAGCGCACCATCCGCGCCCGGGCCGAGGCCCGGAGGGCGGCGGCGGGCTGACCGCCATGCTGTTCAACTCGTTCGGCTTCCTCGCGTTTCTGACTGCGGTCGTCCTGGTCTTCTACCTGCTGCCGCACCGCTTCCGGGGGGCCCTGCTCCTGCTGGCGAGCTACCTCTTCTACGCCTCCTGGCGGCCGGAGGCGCTCCTGCTGCTGCTGTCGATCACGTTCGTCGCCTACGCCGGCGGCCTGGCGATGCGCCGGTGGCCGGCCCGGGGAAGGTCAGTACTCGCCGCGGGGATCCTCATCGACCTGGGAGCCCTGATCGTCTTCAAGTACGCGGCCTTCCTGTTCGACTCGCTGGAGACGTTCCTCGCGTTCCTGCCCTTCGCGGGTACGGCGGCGCTGCCCGAGCTGCGGATCCTGCTGCCGGCGGGGCTGTCCTTCTACACCTTCTCCACCGTGAGCTACCTGATCGACGTCTACCGGGGCACGATGGAGCCCGAGCGCCGCCTCGGCGCCTTCGCGCTGTACGTCGCGTTCTTCCCGAAGATCTTCGCCGGACCGATCGAGCGCGCGCGCACCTTCCTGCCCCAGCTGGAGCGGCGCGTCCCCTTCCCCGCGGAGCGGATGACGGAGGGGCTGTACCTTCTCCTCTGGGGACTGTTCAAGAAGGTCGTCATCGCCGACCGGCTGGGGGTCTTCGTCGACGCCGCTTACGGCATGCCGGCGTACGCCCCGGCCTTCGATCTCCTGATCGCGGTCTACTTCTACGCCTTTCAGATCTACTGCGACTTCTCCGGCTACACCGACATGGCGCGGGGCATGGCCCGCCTGCTCGGGATCGACCTGATGGAGAACTTCAGGCGGCCGTACCTGGCGAAGTCGACCGGGGAGTTCTGGGCGAAGCGCTGGCACCTGTCGCTGACCACCTGGTTCCGCGACTACATGTACATCCCGATGGGCGGGAGCCGGGTGGCGCGGCCGCGCTTCTATTTCAATCTGATGGCGGTGTTCGCGGTCAGCGGGCTGTGGCACGGCGCAGGATGGACGTTCGTCGTCTGGGGCGCGCTGAACGGGCTGTACGGGTGGATCGAGACCGCCACCGCTCCGCTCTGGCGGGCGCTGGGCCGGCGGCTGCCGGGGGTGAAGAACAGCCCGCTCCTGACCGCGGCGCGGGTCCTCCTGACCTTCCATCTCATCACCTTCGCCTGGATCTTCTTCCGCGCGCCGTCGGTGGGAGCCGCCTGGACGGTGATCACGCGCCTCGCGGGCAGCCTCTCGATGCTGCCGCGCATGGTGCAGACCTACCGGGCCGGCCCGGAGTTCGTGCTCGCGCTCGCCGCGATCGGGCTCCTCCTCATCGTCGAGCTGATCGACGAGCGGCGCGATCTGTGGGAGCGGCTGCGGGTGAAGCCCACCGCCGTGCGGTGGGCATACGCCTACCTCCTGATCGCCGTGCTCCTGGTCTTCGGAAAGTGGGGCCTGGCGCAGTTCATCTACATGCAGTTCTGATGAGCACACACATGACGGCAGCGGGGAAGACGGCGGCGCGGCGGGGGCTTCTCTTCCTCGCCATCGGGCTCATCCTGTACGGCGGCCTCTACGCCGGCTCCGAGGCGCTCGTGTACAGGCACGCCCTGCGCAACCGGTTCTTCGCCGTGAAGACATCCGCCGTGCCGGCATACGACGTGGTCATCCTGGGCGCCTCGCACGCCCTGCCCCTCGACTTCGCGGACACCAACGCCGCCCTGGAGCGCGCCCTGGACATGCGCATCATCAATCTGGCGATGCCGGGAGCGGGCATCATCCCCAACCGACTCGTCCTCGAGTACTTCCTGGCGCGGCACCGGACCGCGGCCGTAGTCTACGTCCTCGACTCCTTCATCGTGACCTCGCGGCAGTGGAACGAGGACCGCCTGGCCGATGTCAAGCTCCTGCACCGCGCGCCGTTCGACCCGGCGCTGGCCCGCCTGATGGCCTCCTATGCCGCCCGCGGGCTCATCAATCCGGTCACGGCGATCCACTACGTGACGGGATTCCCCAAGATCAACAACGGCGACCGCTTCAAG
>DASUAK010000118.1:0-8436 GCA_035763845.1 bacterium
GCGGAGCCCGAGGCAAAGGCGCGCAGGATCAGCAGCAGCGTCAGCGGCTGCAGGGCCTCGGCGGAGCCGACCGGTAGTGTCGGAGGGATCGGCGGGCTTCCCAGGCTCTTGAACAGTCCCAGGCCCAGCATCGTGAACATCATCGCGACGAAGAAGTAGGTCGGGATGCTGAACACCGTTCCGGACTCGCGCACCCCGCGAAGGTTGACGAGGACGATGATGCCGACGGCGGCGAGCGACATCGCCACCCGCTGGGGGAACAGGGCGGGGACCGCTGACGTGATGGCGGCGATGCCGGCCGCAACGCTCACCGACACGGTCAAGATGTAGTCGATGAGCAGCGCGGCCGCCGCCGTGAGCCCCGGCCACACGCCGAGATTGCTGCGGGCCACGATGTAGGCGCCGCCGCCCGACGGGTAGGCATGGATCGTCTGGTAGTACGAGAACCCCACGATGGCGAAGACCGCCGTGATGGCGAGCGCGACCGGCCAGGCCAGGGAGACGGCTCCCACACCCGCGGCGGTCAGGGCCAGCAAGATCTCTTCCGTCGCGTAGGCCGACGACGAGAGGTTGTCGGACGAGAAGACCGCGAGCCCCTGGATCTTGTTGAGCCGCTCGTGGACGAGGCGGGCGGTGGGCAGGGGGGGACCGATCAGAGCGCGCTTGACGGGAGCCAGAGCCATACGGGTGCACCTTACCAGCGGCGCCCTAAGGAAGTCCTTAAGATTCCGGGCCGGGACTCGTGGGGGCACGGAAGCGGTAGCCCACCCCAGGCTCGGTGAGGATGTATCTGGGGCGGGCCGGTTGGGGCTCCAGCTTGTGCCGCAGCTGGCTCATGAAGACGTGCAGATACTGCGTTTCCTCGACGTGCTCGGGTCCCCAGACCTGCGCCAGGAGCATGCGGTGGGTAACCACCTTGCCGGCATGCAGAACGAGGAACTTCAGGACGTCGTACTCCGTCGGCGTCAGGTGGATCTCGCGCTCTCCGTGGGTCACGCGGCGGCGCTCCAGGTCGATGCGCAGGTCGTCGATCTCGATCAGCGGCACCGTGCTCTGCCCCGCGGCGTGCCGGAGGGCGACCCGGATCCGGGCCAGCAGCTCGTCGGTGCTGAACGGTTTGGTGATGTAATCGTCGCATCCCTGATCGAGCGCTCGGACCTTCTGCGCTTCCTCGCCCCGGGCGGACAGGACGATGATGGGTACGTCCGATTGGCCGCGGATCCGCCGCGCCAGCTCGAGCCCGTCGATGTCGGGCAGCATCACGTCGAGGAGGATCACGTCCGGACGCCATGGCAGGGCGTCGATCGCCTCTCCGCCGCTGGCGGCCGTGCGCACGTCGTACTCATGCGCCTCCAGGGTGCGGCGCAGCGCGCGCCGGATCTGTGGTTCATCGTCGATCGCCAGGATCCGGGCGCCGCTCATCCCGGGCGCCCCCGCGGGAATTCTCCGACGGTCGTCACCGTCTCGGGGACCGGCAGCCAGAAGGCGAAGCGGGCTCCCTGTCCTCCGGGGCGGTCCACCCAGATGCGGCCTCCGTGCGCCTCGACCAGTCCCTTGCAGATGGCCAGACCCAGCCCGGTGCCGCGCCGCGTCGGCCCGGCACTGACGAAGCGCTTGAAGATCTCCGCCGCCATCTCCGGCGGGATGGGCGGCCCGTCATTCTCGACGCGAGTGACGACGCCGCCCGCATCGGCCCGTGCGATGATCCTGATTTCCGTGCCCTCCGGGGCGCGCTGCGCCGAGTTGTCCAGGAGATTCACGAAGACGTTCTCGATCAGGGTCAGGTCCATCGGCACGAGGGGCAGGTCGGGGGCGACGTCCATGCGTACCCTGTGGCCGGTCAGGCGGTCGTGGAGCACGTCCACCGCGCGGGCGGCAACCTCCTGCAGCTCCTGAGGTTCTTTGACCGGATGCAGGGCGCCCGCTTCGATACGCGAGAGATCGAGGAGGTTCCCGACGAGACGGGAAAGGCGCGTGGCCTCGCTGTCGATCGTTTCCAGCAGATCGCGCCGGGCGTCGTCGTCCCACCGGCCGTCCGGCCGCAGCAGCGCCGTGGCTGCCATGCGGATGGAGGACAGGGGCGTCCGCAGATCGTGCGACACCGCCGAGAGGAGGATGGACTTCAGCTCATCGCTGCGGCGCAGGATCTCCTTCTCCGCGGTCTCCCGCTGCAGGCGGAGGCGCGCGATGGTCAGGCGGCTCGTCGTCTCCGCCACGACGAGGAAGACCGCAAGGCTGAGGATGTCCTGGGGCGAGGCGACCGAAAGCGTGTGGTAGGGAACCGTGAAGAAGTAGTTGGCCGCGAGCACGGCCAGAACGCTGCTCACGATGCTCGGGCCGCGCCCCCACCGCGTGGCGATCAGGAACACGATGAGCAGGTAGATGAGGACGACGGTCGCCAGGCTGAGATACGATCGGATCAGCACGAGGCCTGCGGTGATCACGGCGAGCACCGCGGCGACGAGGGCGTACGTCCAGGGGCGGACTTGCGGGAGGGTCCGGATCACGGTCCCCATGATAGCGCATCCCCCGGGCCGGGTTGTCTGGTCGCCGTGGCGCATGCTAACATCGAGTGCAGAATCACATAGACGACCTTCGGGGCAGGGTGAGATTCCCGACCGGCGGTACAGCCCGCTACCCGATGCGCCGCATCGGTGGATCCGGTGAGACTCCGGAGCCGACGGTATAGTCCGGATGGGAGAAGGTCGATCGTTCCGGGAGCGCAGAGCCCGATCGTCTGCGCGTGGGATCCCGGTATCCGTCTGCCCCGAGGTCTTGGGAGGGGCAGGGCATGCGCCGGTTCACCCAGATCGCGGTCTTGGGGTCCATCGCCTTCACCTTCATGTACTTCGACTTCCCCCTGCCGCTGCTGCCCGCGTGGCTGCGCTACGATCCCGGCGAAGTTCCCGCGCTCATCGCCGCCTTCGCCCTCGGTCCCGCGGCCGGCCTCTCGGTCGAGGCCGTCAAGGGGCTGCTCATCGCGATCTTCCGCTCCGGGACCCTGGGAGGTCCCTTCGGGATCTTCATGAACCTCCTGGCGGGTGTGACCCTGGTCGGCGTGGCCGGCGTCTACTACCTGATCGAGCACACGCGCGCCGGGGCTTTGCGGGCGATGGGGCTCGGGATCGCCGCCATGACCGTGGTGATGATCGTGGCGAACGTGCTCCTGGATCCCATCTTCTTCGGCATGTCGCGGGTCCAGGTCGTCGCCCTGGTGCTGCCCGCGCTGCTGCCTTTCAATCTCCTGAAAGGGATCATCAGCTCCGCGGTCACCTACTACGTCTACAAGCGGGTGCGGGTGTACCTCTATGAGTGGATCGCCGACCGTACCGTCTGGTAGCGGCACCCTCTTCACCGCAGGCCGGATCCACACCCTGGACCCGCGCCGTCCCCGCGCGGACGCCCTGGCCGCCTCGTGCGGGCGCATCGTCGCCCTCGGCTCCACCGACGAGCTGAAGGCCGCGTTCCCCCGGTTCCGGCGCGTCGATCTCGGCGCGCGCTTCGTCCTGCCGGGTTTCACCGACGCCCACATCCACCTGCCCGCGTACGGCATCAGCCTGCGGCGCGTCGAGCTGCGAGGTACCCGCAGCCTCCGGGACGCGGTCGATCAGGTCCGCTCGGCCGTGTCCCGGGCCCGCCCCGGCGAGTGGATCAGGGGCCAGGGCTGGGACAAGAATATCTGGGCCGAGGACCGCTTCCCCTCGCGCGAGGACCTCGATCCCGCCGCGCCGGCGCACCCGGTCGTCCTCTCCAGCAAAGACGGGCACCTCCTCTGGGTGAACTCGGCCGCGCTGCGGGCCGCCGGCGTCGACCGCGCCACCGCCGATCCGCCGGGCGGGGCGATCGCGCGCGACGGGCGCGGCGAGCCCACCGGCATCCTGAAGGAGACCGCCAAGGATCTGGTCTGGCGGGCTGTGCCGGAGGAAGGGCCGGACGCCGTGGAGGCCGGGATCCTCGAGGCCCAGCGCCGGATGCACCGGACGGGCATCACGGCCATCCACAACTTCACGGGGACGGCCGGCTACGACGGCCCGCCCACGTTCGCCGCCTTCCAGCAGCTGCACGGCCGCGGCGAGCTCGCCCTGCGGGTGTGGATGACCGTGCCGGAGCGCGCCCTGGAGCACGTGCCGGCGATGGGCCTGCGCACGGGGTTCGGGGACGATTGGCTGCGGGTCGGGCCCGTGAAGATCTTCGCCGACGGCACGCTCGGTTCGCAGACCGCGGCGATGCTGGAGCCCTTCGAAGGCCAGCCCGCCAATACGGGGATCGCCATCCACAGCCGTGAAGAGCTGATCGATCTGGTCGGCCGCGCCGTCGCCGCGGGATTCTGGTGCGCGATCCACGCCATCGGAGACCGCGCCAACCGATGGGTCCTCGACGCCTACGCCGCGCACCGGGAGGCCTCGAAGGCCCTGGGCGCCCGCCACCGCATCGAGCACGTGCAGGTCCTCCATCCCACCGACCTGCCGCGGCTGGCGAGCGACGGGATCATCGCCTCGATGCAGCCGATCCACGCCACGGTCGACCGCGACATCGCCGACCGCTACTGGGGGGCCCGCAGCCGCTCCGCGTACGCCTGGCGCTCCCTGCTGCGCGAGGGCACGGCGCTCGCCTTCGGCTCCGACGCTCCGGTGGAGACCCCGGACGTGTTCCAGGGTCTCTACGCCGCGGCGACGCGGAAGCGGGCCGAGGAGCCGGCGCGCCCGTCGTGGTATCCGGAGGAAGCTCTCGAAGTGGAGGAGGCGGTGCGGGCCTACACCCTGGGCGCGGCATACGCCGCCGGGGCGGAAGAGATCCAGGGCCGGCTGTCGGAAGGGTATCTGGCGGACTTCGTGGGACTCGACCGGGACATCTTCGCCGTTCCGGCCGAAACGCTGCTGCAGACGCGGGTCACGCTGACCGTCGTGGGCGGCGAGGTCGTCTTCGGGGACTAGCCGTCGGCCTCGTCGCCGTCGTCAGCGCCGCCGTCGACGACGGCCTCGTGCCCGCACTCGGTGCAGGTGTACACCTCGCGCCCCCGCCGCGCCCGGCCGCGCGGCTCCATCTCGCCGCCGCACAGGGGGCATGATGCCGTCAGTGGGGCTTCCATCGGCGCAGGGGGAGGCTCAGGCCGCCCGGCGGCGACGGTCCGGGCCGTTCCCGGTGTCGGCCGATCCGACGCCGGCGGGGATGCGGTGGCCGCAGAGGTCGCACTCGTACCACATCCGCTCCGGCTCCCCCGGCTGGTACTGCAGCCTCAGGACGGTGTCACAGTTCGGGCAGCACGGCTGCTTCTCGGGCATGTGGTCCTCAAGGGAGGGTTCGCGAGAACCGGTCCCACCTCCCTCCCCGTTGTGAGAGAGGGGCTGGAGGCTAAACCGCTGAGCGGGGAGAACCGTCACCTCAAACAGATGAGCCACGCCGAAGATCTGGCGCTGGTCGAGGCCTTCAAGCGCGGCGAGGAGAGCGCGTTCACGGCGCTGGTGATCAAGTACCGCGAGGCCGTGTACCGCATCGCCCGGCGGATGGTGCGGAGCCACGAGGACGCCTCGGATGTGGCGCAGGAGGTGTTCATCCGCGTGCACCGCGCCCTGCCGCGCTTCGCCGGGCGCTCACAGCTGCGGACCTGGCTCTTCCGGATCACCGTCAATCTCTGCCTGGACCTCACGGGGCGCCGGCCGCGCGACGTGCTGACCGGGTTGAAGGAGCTGATCTGGGAGCCCTCCCCGCACGACAACCCGGCCGAGCTGAGCGAGCGCCGGGAGCTCGGCGACGTGGTGGCGGGTGCGATCGACGCGCTGCCGCCCCGGCAGCGGGCGATGGTCGTGCTGCGCGTCTATCAGGATCTGCCCTACGCGGACATCGCCCGGATCATGGGCTGCGCCGAAGGGACCGTGAAGGCCACGATGTTCGCGGCTTTCGCGAAGCTGCGCCGGACCCTCGCTCCCTACGTGACGGGGGCGCCGCCGGCGGCGGGATGATGGAACGGATGGACTGCCGCGACACCCGGGATGCGCTGCTGGAGGCGGTCACCGGCACGACGCCTCCGGATCTGCGCCGCGCGATCGCCGAGCACCTGGAGCGCTGCCCGGCCTGCCGCCGTGAGGCGGCGGCGCTGGAGGAGACGGCCCGGGCGCTGCGCGCGGAGCCCGAGCCGCATCTGACCCAGGCGCACTGGGACGGTTTCATGGCCCGGCTCGACCGGGCGCTGGCGGCCGATCGCGGCACCCTGCCGGCCCGTCTCGCCCGCTGGCTGCGCTCGCCGCGCCACGCCTGGAGCACCGCCGCCGCGGCCGCGGCCCTGGTCGTCGCCCTCGCGCTCGCACTGCTGGGCGGTCCGCCGCCCGCCGCGCAGCCGCCGGACACTCCGGGTCCGGTGAACGGCTTCATGACGGAGTCGATCGTGGACGCGCAGCCGGCGATGAACGCCTCGCTCTCGGTCTGGAAGGCGGGCTTCGGCGCCTCCGACGTGCCATACGATTCGCCCGGAGGGGACTGACGTGCGGGCCGCCCGCCTCCTGCTCCTCGCCGCCGCCGGAGCGCTCGTCCTCACGCTGCCGGCGGTGGGGCAGCCTCCCGCGCGCCGCGACCCCCGCACCGAGCGGGTCATCGAGGCGCTGCTGATCTGGCGCCTGGTGGACGAGGTCAACCTCACCGACGAGCAGATCGCCCGCGTCTTCCCGCGCATCAAGGCGCTGAAGGAGCTGCGCATCGGGCTCGGCTTCCGCAAGCTGGTCCTGCAGCGGGAGCTGCGCGCCCTCCTCCGCGAGCAGCCGCCCAACGAGGAGGCGATCCGGCTGAAGGTGGCCGAGCTGGATGAGCTGCGGGCGCGGGTCGAGGAGCGGCGCGAGCGCATCCTGCTGGAGATCAACGCCGTGCTCACGTTGGAGCAGCGGGCGCGCTTCGCCCTCATCCAGGAGACGTTCGAGGCCGAGACGATCCGCACGCTCGAGGACGTCCGCCGCCTGGTCGACCAGCACCGGCGGCGCTAGTCAGGCCGCTCAGCCCTCCCGGACCTCGTACTCCGCTTTCCGGTAGGTCAGCCGCTCCCCGCAGTGCGGACAGGTGTGGTAGTTCGCGGCCATCGTCCCGCGCTCGAAGCTCTTGCGGTCCAGCCGCAGGCGCGTGTCGTACTCCCGGCCGCAGGCGCGGCAGATCACCCACAGGGCCAGCTTAGGCATCGCGGGGGAGGCGGAGCCAGGCCTCGACGTCGTCCCGGCGCCACACCGCGCGGTGCTCCCGGCGGTACAGCGGCGGGGGAAAATCCGCCCGGGACGCCATCTCGTCCAGGAAGCGCCGCGGCGGGAGGCCGGCGAGCTCAGCCGCCTCGACCGCCGTGACCACCGGCACGCCGTCGCGCACGGCGCGCGCGAGGGCCTCGACGAACTCCCCGGCGGGCGGGCGCTTGAGGAGGAACTCGACCGCGGACGTGCCCCGCGGGTTGGTCTGCTTGATGAGATTCGCGAAGCGGTGCAGGTCCTCGGGATAGCCCCGCAGGTGGGCGAGGACGGCGGCGTCCAGCGGGAATGCACGGTCGTCTGCCACGGTTACATGATATGCCATGGCGTTTCTGAATGACCAGGATGCGGCCTTCGTCCGCAAGCGCTTCGAGCAGGAGCTCGCCCACGACGTGACGCTCGAGTTCTTCGCCCCGACCGCCGGGGGCCTCGCGCTGCCGGGCCAGGACGCGGAGATGGCCGAGTACACGCGCCAGATCCTCAGCGAGGTGGCCTCCCTCTCTCCCAGGGTGCACCTCAACGCGCACAGCATGGTGGCCGAGCCGGAGGCCGCCGCCCGCTTCGGCGTCACGCGCACGCCGGCTACGGCCATCATCGGCGCCCAGGACTACGGGGTCCGCTTCTACGGCATGCCCGCGGGCTACGAGTTCGCCACCCTCCTGGAAGTGATCATCGACGTCTCCAAGGGCGCACCGGCTCTGGCCGAGGCCTCGAAGGAAGTCCTCGGGAAGCTGGCGGACGAGGCGCACATCCAGGTCTTCGTCACCCCGACCTGACCGCATTGTCCCCGCGCGGCCAGGATGGCCGCGCTCCTCGCGATCCAGAGTCCCCGTGTCCGGGCCGACATCGTCGAGGCCAGCGAGTTCCCGGATGTGGCGGAGCGGTACAACGTCTACGCCGTGCCGAAGATCGTGATCAACGACACCACCGAGTTCGTCGGCTCCCAGCCCGAGGGCGCCTTTGTCGGGTACGTGGCGCAGGCCGCCGGTGTGCAGGAGGGGCCGCCTCCCGCCCCGTAGTGTTCTTCCGGCATGGAGGACATCTTCGCCTACATCGACGAGCACCTGCCCCGCTTCATCGAACGCGTCCAGTGGCTCTGCCGGCAGCCCAGCATCGCCGCCCAGAACGTGGGCATCTCCGAGACGGCCAAGATGGTCGCGCAGCTCATGGAGGACGTGGGCGTCCGGCCGGAGCTGTACGCCACCGACGGGGCGCCCGT
>DASUAK010000119.1:0-4281 GCA_035763845.1 bacterium
GGTCAGCGCCGCCCGGTGAGCGGGGGCATGCGCCGTGAAGGCGAGGCCGCAATCGTACGGCACGTTCAGCCACTTGTGCGCGTCCAGCGCCCACGAGTCCGCGCGTTCGACGCCCGCCACCTGACCGCGCAGTGCGGGCACCGCCGCCGCCCACAACGCGAACGCCCCGTCCACGTGAAGCCACGCATCCTTCGCCCGGACGAGCGGGGCGATCGCCTCGAATGGATCGGACGCTCCCGTGTTCACGTTCCCGGCTTGGGCGCAGACGATGGTGGGTCCCGAGACGTTCCGGAGCACATGCGCCAACTCCGGGGCGCGCATCCGGCCCTGCTCGTCGGCTGGGACGCGCGTGCACGTCTTGTCGCCCAGTCCGAGGAGCCGCAGCGACGCGAAGAGGGTGGAGTGCGCCTCCTCCCCGGCGATCACGTTGACCCTCGGCGCACCCTGCAGGCCCTTGGACTCGACGTCCCACCCGGCCCGGCGCAGGACCTCGTGCCGCGCCGCGGCCAGGCAGGTGAAGTTCGCCATCGTGGCGCCGGTGACGAAGCCGACGCTCGCTTCCGTGGGCAGCCCCAGCAGCTCTTTGAGCCATCCTCCCGCAACATCCTCGACGACAGCGGCTGCCGGGGAAGAGAGAAACAAGGCCGCGTTCTGGTCCCAGGCGGCGGTCAGCCAGTCGGCGGCCACCGTGGCCGGCAGGCTCCCCCCAATCACGAAGCCGAAGTATCGCGGACCCGGGCTGGCCACGAGTCCCGCGGATGCTCCCCGCACGAGGTGCTCGACGACGTCGGCCGGATCCTCCCCGCGTTCGGGGAGCGGACCGCCCAGCGATTCGGCCAGGACCTGCGGATCGACGGGAGGACCCACCGGGCGCTCCGGCAGCTGAGCGAGGAACTCCTGGGCGCGCCGGGCGGCGAGGTCGAGCACGCGGTAGTCCGTCATCTGAACCACTCCCCATGGGGCAGCCGCACGTCCAGGATCGTGAAGGCGGCGTACAACCCGGCTGTGAACAGCACCGCGTAGAGCAGGGCCTTTCCCCAGGGGCGCACGCCGAGGATCGCCAAGGCGGTCAGGAGGAAGACGGCGGTGGCGGGCAGGAAGCCCAGGGGATCAAAGACCAGGACGTAGCCGAGCAGCGCCGCCCACAGCAGCAGCGCCGGGAGATAGGCGCGCCAGGACGCGGCCGCGCGTGCGGGGGCGCGCAGGGACTGGACGAACAGCAGCGTGCTGCAGATGAGCATCAACCCCCCGATCATGAGCGGGAAGGTGGCCGGGCCGAGCGATTCGCTGCGGAAGCGCGGAGGCTGGAACGTCAACGCGTAGCGGACGTACATGCCGGAGACGATGAAGAGGAACACAGCCGCGAGCCGGTCGCTGCGCCCCCCGCGGACCAGGGGACGGGCGGCCGGCCCGCGTCCGATCGACATCCGAGCTACTTCACGAACCCGAGCTCGCGCAGCAGGGTCTCGAAGTTCTTCGTGTCCTGATCCAGGAAGGACCGGAACCGGTCTCCGGCCACGACGAACGGGAACCACTGCGTGTCGGCCAGCACCTTCTCCCAGCCCTTCGTCCGGGTCATCTTCGTGAGCGTTTCCTCCCAGAACTTCACGGCGCTCGCGGGCATCTCCGGCGGGCCGTAGAAGCCGCGCCAGATCGGGAAGGTGAGGTTGTACCCCTGCTCGACGGCGGTGGGGACGCTGCGGAACGCGCCGCCCAGCCGCTGCTCGGAGAAGATGGCGAGGACCCGGACGGTGCCGGCCTGCAGCTGGCCGAGCACTTCCGACGCCCCGGTGGAGAGGACCGTCGCGCTCCCTCCGAGCAGCGCGGCCAGCGCTTCGCCGCCGCCCTGGAAGGGGAGATAGCGGACCTTGAGCGGATCCACGCCCGCCGCCTTCGCCGCCTTGGCGAAGATGATGTGATCCATGCTGCCGGGCGCGCTGCCGCCGGCGATCACCCCCGCATTGGGATCGCGCTTCAGGACCTCCATCAACGTGCGCAGGTTGTTGATCGCGGAGTCGCGCCGCACCACGAGGACGCCGTAGTCGGTGCTGAGCGCGGTGATCGGGACGACGTCCTTGTAGGCGTAGGGCGTGTTCCGGTTGACGATGGTCAGCGTCAGCGCGGGCGAGAACGCGATCAGCGTGTACGGGTCGCCCTTGCGCCGGGTCACGGCGTGGGCGATCGCCACCGCGCCCGACCCGCCCGACATGTTGGTCACGGTGATGGGTTGGGTGACCAGCTTTTCCTCGGCGAGCGTGCGGGCGGTCAGGCGGGACAGCGTATCCCAGCCGCCCCCGACGCCGGCGGGAGCGATGATCTCGATCGGCCGGTCCGGGAAGGCAGGGCCGGCGGCGCCCGCCCCCGCGAAGGCGGCGAGCAGGACGACGATCAGCAGCAGGCGTAGTGCGGTTTGCATGCGGGTTCCCCTCCAACTCTGGGAGTGGTTAGGCAATTCTCGCGGGGGAGGGGGTTACCTTCGCCGGAAGACGACAAAGAAGAGCAGGACCATGCCGAATCGCGCACATGGTCCTGCTCTCTTCAAGTGGGACGCCTTACGGCAGGACCGCGAGCGCCTGCTTCAGCTGGTCCGAGACGACCTTGGCGTACGGCTGCACCATGTCCACGTCGTTGCTCTGCAGCGCCGTGAGGATGAGCGTCTGGGCCGCGCTCACGAAGCGCAGGGCGTTGCCGGCTCCCTGCACGCCCGCCATCTCGGCGGCGCGCAGATCCGGGATGATCCCATTGCCCTGCCCCTGGCACGGATGGCCCGGGCCGGCGTTGAAGTGCTGACCGCTCGATCCCTCCAGGCAGTTCAGCGTGTGCTGCAGGTGCGTCTTCGAGGCGGCCACGGCCGACCCGCGCTGCGCCAGCTCGCCGGAGTGGAAGACGGCGGTCTGCAGCTGCTTCTTGGCATTGTCCAGCGCGCTCTGGGCGGGTGCGGCGGGCACGACGACCAGCGTCGCCAGCACGATGACGGCCCCGAGCGTCATGAGCGTTCTCACAGTAGGTTCCCCCTGTCTCGAGATGGGGTCCATCATCACCGCCCAATGTAACGAACGTATGTAGGGGCCAAGCGAAAACCCCGGTCGTCCCGGGGTTTTCGTCTGCCGGCCAGGTCAACGGGCCGTCGCTACTGCGTCGGGAACCAGCCCTCTCCCGAAGGCGTCCAGGGCTGTGTTGGAGACTGGCTCGGCATCTCGGGCATGGCCGGCGCCTTCTTCTTGGGGGCGCTCCTCTTCTTGGGCTTCGCAGCCGTCCGCTTGCGGGCCGCGGGCTTCTTCCGCGCGCTCTTCCCGCGGGTCGCCTTCGCCCGTGTCGCCTTCTTCCTTCTGGCCGGTGCCTTGCGCTTCTTGGCCGCCTTTCTCGCCACGCTCAGTCCCCCCTTGATCGAATAGATGACTCCTCCGCTCACGCCCCTTTTCAAGGCCCTGCTTCCCGGGTCCTGCTCCTGTCCCGCCCCGGAGCCGAGAAATAGCGGAGCCGGCCAGCTCGTTCCGGCCGGCTCACGCAGCACCCGCGCGCGGGCTACTTCTTGATCCCGAACGCGGCGTAGTTCAGGGGGATGTACGACTGCCACTGGTCCGGCACGCTGCCCTCGGGGAAGATCGCGGTGACGGGACAGACGGACTCGCAGGCCCCGCAGTCGATGCACTCCTCGGGATGGATGTACAGCTGGGCCTTCAGCTGCTCCTTGGTGATCCCTGTCTCGGGTGGCACGTGGGTGGCCTCGCCCCGGGGGATGACCTGCTTATCCGCTCCCGCCCCGGTGGAAGGATCCGGCACGACGTAGGCGCCGACATCCTCCACGTACTCGTAGATGCAGTCCACGGGGCAGACCTCGACGCAGGCCCGGTCCTTCACCCCGATGCACGGCTCCGCGATGATATAGGTCACTCGAGCACCTCCACAGCTCCCAGGTTCGGCCTGCTCGGCCGTTTTCAGCCTAGCATCGGCCGCTCCGGGCCAACAAGGGGATGAGCCGCCTCGTCCGCCGCTCGAGGAGGAGATTCTAGTTGTAGTGCAAAAACAGAATACTAAGGACGGAAGACTGAATTCGATGGCCATAGACACGACGCGGGAAGAAACGGTCTTCGGCCCTCCCCCCGTACGGGAGACGATCGGGGAGGCGGCGTACCGCCGGCTGCGCGAAGCCATCCTCGGCGGCCGCATCCCCATGGGAGCCCGCATCAACGAGCTCGAGCTGGCGGCGAGCTGGAAGATCAGCCGCACGCCGATCCGCGATGCCCTCCGGCGCCTGGGCGCCGAGGGGCTCCTGCAGGC
>DASUAK010000120.1:0-5196 GCA_035763845.1 bacterium
AGCGCTCGGCATCCTCGAGGCCTGCGTGCTCGAGGCCGCCGGGGAAGGTGCGGCGGCCTCGGGGCGCAGGCGGGGCGCCGCCGAATAGCACGGCCTAACGGGCGCGGACCGCGCGCGGCGGGGAAGGAGGGAACCCCTTCCTCGCCGAAGTCAAGCGTAACTTGCTCGGGCCACCGCGGCCCGGAAAGGATGCGCATGCGCGCCGCCCCGGCTCTCCTCGCCGCGCTCGTCCTGTTCATCCCCGCCTCTGCCGCCGGCCAGGCCGGCGCCACCTGGTACGAGAAGGCCGGCTACCGCTTCGCCATCGCGCACATGGGGATGGAGAGTGACAACGCGGCCGCGTGGCTGTGCGGGGGCACCTACCGGCTGCAGCAGACCTACACCGTGCGTTTCCGCTCGTCGGCCCCGGGCATCTGCGGCTCCCCGCCGCATGCCCTGACCTGGTCCGCGGGGCAGGAGATGGCGGCCAACCTCCCGTGCGAGGGGGCCGAAGCGGTGTGGAAGCAGTTTCGCGGCGCGAAGGGGGAAACGCCGGCGGAGTTTCTCTACTCGAGCGACGGCCGGCCGACCGGGGCCGAGGTCGCCGCGTATTTCGACGCGACCTGCCGCGGGAAGCGCATCGAGACCAAGAAGAGCGCGCCCTGACCGCTGGCTCCTCCCGCAGGGGCCTGTTACAATGACCGAGAACCCCGGGAGAGAGGTTCTCGGTCATGCCCACTCCATTCGTCCACTGCCATCTGCACACCGAGTACTCTCTGCTGGACGGCCACAGCCGGATCACCCCCCTCATCGCGCGCGCCCAGGCTCTTGGCATGCCCGCCATCGCCCTTACGGATCACGGCGCGATGTACGGGGCGGTCGAGTTCTACACCAAAGCCAGAGAGGCCGGGATCACCCCGATCATCGGCCTCGAAGCCTATCTCGCCCCGCGCACCATGGCCGACCGGGATCCGAAGCTCGACGGCAACGCCTTCCACATGGTCCTGCTGGCGACGAGCGAGGAGGGCTACCGCAACCTCATCAAGCTCACCACCACCGCGCACCTCGAGGGTTTCTACTACAAGCCGCGCATCGACCGGGACCTGCTGGCCCGCCACAGCGCCGGCCTGATCGGGCTGTCCGGCTGCCTCAAGGGTGAGGTGACGCAGGCCCTCCTGCGGGGAGATGAGCCAGGGGCCCGCGAGATCGCGGGCCGCTGCGCCGACATCTTCGGATCCGGGAACTTCTATCTCGAAGTCCAGTCGCACGGCCTCCCCGAGCAGCAGCAGAACGTCGTCGGGATGCGCAGGATCGCCCAGGCCCTCGAGCTGCCGCTGATCGCGACGAACGACGTGCACTACGTGGAGCGCGGCGATGCCGACGCCCAGGACGCGCTGATGTGCATCCAGATGAACATTAACCTGGACGTCGCGGACAAGCCGCGGATGGGCGGGACGCCCGAGTTCTACCTCAAATCCGGCGAGGAGATGGCGCGCGCCTTTGCCGAGGTGCCCGAGGCGCTGCGCGCCGGCCTTGAGATCGCGGAGCGCGCCCGGTTCGATCTCGAGCTCGGCAGCATCAAGCTGCCGCACTTTCCCGTGCCGGCAGGGGAAACGGCGGACTCGTATCTCCGGCGGCTGTGTGAGAACGGCCTCGGCCAGAAGTACGGGGCTGCCGCACCGGAGGTGCGCCAGCGGCTGGATTACGAGCTCGCCGTCATCGAGCGGATGGGGTACGCCGCGTACTTCCTCATCGTCCAGGACTTCGTGAACTTCGCGAAGCGCAGCGGCATCCTCACCACCGTCCGCGGCTCCGCCGCGGGCAGCCTCGTGCTCTACGCGCTGAACGTCACGGACGTGGACCCCCTGGCCTACCGGCTGCCGTTCGAGCGCTTCCTCAACCCGCAGCGGGTGACGATGCCCGACATCGACGTGGACTTCATGGACAGCCGGCGCGACGAGGTCATCCGCTACGTCATGGAGCGCTACGGCGCCGACCACGTCGCGCAGATCATCACCTTCGGCACGATGGGCGCCCGCCAGGCCGTGCGGGACGTCGGCCGCGTGATGGGCCTGGCCTACGGCGACGTGGACCGCATCGCCAAGCTCATCCCCTTCGGCGTCACCCTGGACGAGGCGGTCCGGGCCGAGCCCGAGCTGCAGCGCGCCGCGGAGGAGAACGCGCAGATCACGCGGCTGCTCGACCTGGCCCGCAAGCTGGAGGGCGTGGCCCGCCACGCCAGCACCCATGCCGCGGGGATCATCATCTCCCGCGATCCCCTGACCGAGCACGTGCCGCTCCAACGGGCCACGAAGAGCGAAGCCCAGGCGGCGGTGCGCCCGGAAGGCGAGACCGCGGCCGTCATGCCGATGACGCAGTACGACATGACGGCGGTCGAGAAGATCGGCCTGCTGAAGATGGACTTCCTCGGCCTGGCCAACCTCACCATCCTGGACCGGGCGATGACGATCATCGGCAAGACACGCCGGGTCACTGTGGACCTGCAGGCCATCCCCCTCGACGACCGGAAGACGTTCGACCTCCTCGCCGCGGGCGAGACGGTCGGCGTCTTCCAGCTGGAAGGCGCGGGGATGACCCGCTACCTTAAGGAGCTGCGGCCGAGCAGCATCCAGGACATCATGGCCATGGTGGCCCTGTTCCGCCCCGGCCCGATGGCGAACATCCCCAGCTACATCCGGCGCAAGCACGGGCAGGAGCCGATCACCGTGCTGCACCCGGTCCTGGAGCCGGTGCTGCGCGAGACGTACGGGGTCATGGTGTACCAGGAGGACGTCATGGCGGTGGCGCAGGCCGCGGCCGGCTTCTCCTCGGCGGAGGCCGACGTCCTGCGCTACGCGATCGGCAAGAAGATCCGGGACAAGCTGCAGCAGCAGCGGACGAAGTTCATCGCCGGCTGCGTGGACCGCGGCCTCTCCGGGACCGTCGCCGAGTCGCTCTTCGAGCTGTTCGAGCCGTTCGCCCGGTACGGCTTCAACCGCGCCCACGCCGCCTGCTACGGTCTCATCGCCTACTACACCGCCTACCTCAAAGCGAACTTTCCGGTCGAGTACATGGCCGCCGTGCTGAGCAGCGACGTCGGCAACGCGGAGAAGGTGGCCGGGGCGGTGGCCGAGGCGCAGCGGATGGGGATCGCCGTCCTGCCGCCCAACGTCAACGAGTCGTTCGAGAACTTCACCGTGGTCGGAGACGCCATCCGCTTCGGTCTCGCCGCCGTGAAGAACGTCGGCTTCGGGTCGGTCGAGGCGATCCTTGAGGCGCGGAAGGCGGGCGGGTCCTTCACCTCCCTGCTCGATCTGCTGGAGCGCGTCGATCCCCGGGCCCTGAACAAGCGCGTCCTGGAGAGCCTGATCAAGGCCGGCGCGTTGGACGGCCTGGGCCGCCGGGCGCAGATGCTGGCCCTGCTGGACAGCTCGCTCGAGGCGGCGCAGCGCATCCAGCGGGAGCGCGCCTCGGGCCAGACCGGGCTCTTCGACGCCGGGCCGGCGGCGCCCAGCCCGATCGACGCTCTCGAGGTGGAGGAGTTCTCCAAAGACGAGCTGCTGCTGATGGAGAAGGAGATGCTCGGTCTGTACATCTCCGATCATCCCCTGCGCCAGGTGCAGGCCCAGCTGGCCGCGCGGGTGAGCATGGCCCTGAGCGCGCTGCACGAGCTGCCGGACAAGGCCACCGTGACGGTGGGCGGGATCATCACGACGGTGAAGCGGACGACGACGAAGAGCGGCTCGGCCATGGCCTTCGTCACGCTGGAGGACCTCACCGGCGGGGCCGAGGTGATCATCTTCCCGAAGACGTACGAGCAGGTGCACTTTCTCCTCAAGCGCGACGCGGTGGTGGTCGTGCGCGGCAAGGTGGACGTGGCCGAGCAGCAGGCGAAGATCCTCGCCGACCGGCTGCAGCCCCTGGAGGAGGCGGAGGAGGTGGAGCCCCCGGCGGCCGAGGCTCCGCGGAACGGTCCTCCGGCCGGCGGGCGCAACGGCGATCCGGCAGGGCCCGCCGCGGCGCCGCCTCCCGTGCGCACCCTGCACGTGCGCGTGGACGCGGCGCAGGTCGGCGAAGCGGGCCTGACCCGCCTGCACGACGTCCTCGGCCGGCAGCGGGGGCCGGAGCCGGTGGTCCTGCACCTCGTCAGCGCGGGGCGCGAGGTGGTGCTGAACGCGCGCGAGCTGCGCGTCGCCGCCACGGTCGAGCTGCGCACGGAGCTGGAGACGTTGTTCGGGGCGGGCAGCGTATGGCAGGAGTGAGCCTGCGCAACCCGCGCCTCACGCTCTGGCACCTGGCCATGACGCTGACCATGGTGCTGCTGGGCTTCCTCGTCATCATCCAGAGCCGCGCCAGCCGGGAGGTCACCTCGGAGGTGCCGATCCCCACCCGCAGCGTCTACGCGCTGGCCACGCTGCTGCGGGAGGAGCGGGAGGCGCGCGGCGCGCTTGAGGCGCAGGTTACCGATCTGCGGCGCCGGCTGGAGTCCTACGAGCGCACGGCCAGCGAGGGGCGCAGCCTGCAGGAGGCGATGGGGCGCGAGCTCGAGACGCTGCGCGTGGCCCTGGGCCTGAAGGCGATGCGCGGCCCCGGGGTCGTGGTGCGGCTGGCCGACCCGCGCACCCAGCCCAAGGGCACCAACCCCGTCGTCGTCAGCTACCAGGACATCGTCGCGGTGGTGAACGAGCTGTGGGCCGCGGGCGCGGAGGCGATCGCGGTGAACGGCCAGCGCCTCACGGCGATGACGGGGCTGAGCCAGGTCGGCGGCAACGTGGTCGTCAACCTGCAGCGCCTCACCGGTCCCTTCGACATCGTCGCCATCGGCGACCCTGCCACCCTCGAGGGCGCGCTCAACATCCGCGGCGGCCTGATCGAAGGGCTGCGCGCGCTCGGCCTCACGATCCACATCGCCCGCCGCGATCCCCTCACCGTTCCCGCATACAAGGGCACCCTCACCTTCGAGTACGCCAAGCCGGTGGAATGACGAGCTACGATGCCGTCATCGCCGGCGCGAGCTTCGCCGGTCTGGCCGCGGCCCAGCGGCTGCGCGGCCGGGTGTTGCTGCTGGACAAAGGCCCCCTCGGCGACAACGTGACATCAGCCTGCGCCGCGCCCGTCTCCACGGTGCGGGCGATGGGCGCGGAGGGGTCGATCCAGCAGGTGCACGACGCGCTCGTCCTGCACACCCCGACCCGCGAGGCGACCTGGTCGCTCCCC
>DASUAK010000121.1:0-9840 GCA_035763845.1 bacterium
GCTGTTCAAGCATGCCACGATCGGTGAGATCACCCGCTACGGCAAAGGCGAGGCGCCGGACAAGGAAGGCACCGTGAAGCACGCCGCCTTCACGCTCGAGGGCCAGGAGTTTGCGGCTATGGACAGCGCGCACGGGCACAACTTCTCATTCAACGAGGCGATCTCCCTCGTGGTGTACTGCGACACGCAGCAGGAGATCGACTACTACTGGGAGAGGCTTTCCGCGGTGCCCGAAGCCGAGCAGTGCGGGTGGCTCAAGGACCGCTTCGGGCTCTCCTGGCAGGTTGTGCCGAGAGGCATGGACGAGATGCTGCGGAGCGGAGACCGGGAGAAGATGGCCCGCGTGACCGAAGCCTTTCTCAAGATGAAGAGATTCGACATCGCGAAATTGGAGGAGGCGTACGAAGGGAAGTAATCGGCTGTGGACGACACCGTGCCCCGGCGGCGGATGAGCGCGGCACGCAGGACGGTTCCGGCGCTCAGCGGGATGACGATGAAAGTCAATGCCGGGCCCAAGCCTACGAGGTGGCACCCATGGCTCCAGCAGCTCCGTGGAGATCGCGAGTGAAGGGGATCCTGGCCCCGACGGATTTCTCCCGGGGGGCCGACGCCGCCCTCGGGTGGGCTGTCGATCTTGGAGCGGCCCTTGGCGCGGAGATCACCATCCTGCACGTGGCAGACTTCGGGCTCGCCGGCGCCGGCAGCTTCCCGACCGGGGGGGCGGCGGCGACCGCGTACCGCCAGATGGTCGATGCGCTGCGCGCCGAGGCCCGCGAAGGGATGGCGCGGCTGTCCAAGAGCTACCCGCAGGCGAGGACGCTGATCCGCGAGGGGAGTCCTCGCACGGCGGTTCTGGAGGCGGCGAGGGAGCTCGGCTCGGATCTCATCGTCATGGGCACCCACGGCCGCACCGGGCTTGCCCACATCTTCTTCGGCAGCGTCGCTGAGTACGTCGTCCGGCACAGCCAGGTCCCGGTGCTCACCGTTCGAGGGGAGGCCGGGTAGACCGATGGGCACCACGTCCAAGCACGATCCAGAAGCCGTCCAGCGGTACCTGGCGGGGCTGCCGGCGAGCGCACGCAAGGTTCTGGAGGATCTGCGGCGGCTCATCAAGCGAACGGCCCCCGGCATCGACGAACGGATCTCCTATGGCACGACCGTGATGTTCTCGCGGGGCTACGATGTGGTCGGCTTCGTGGCACAGAAGAAGCATCTCTCATTCTTCACGGCAAGCCCGGGACCAGCGAGGGCGATGAAGAACGAGATCACCCGTACGCACGACCTCTCCGGAGCCACGATCCACTTCAGCCCCGACCACCCGCTGCCCCCCGCGCTGGTCACAAAGATCGTGAAGGCGAGGCTGGCTGAGAACGAGTCAAGGAAGAGGTGAGGTCCCGGGCGCCGGTCCTCTTCCGCCTTGACCGCTGATCACGGAGACGGGGATCAGTCCAACATGACGGACCAACCGTCCCCTGCTGGTCCCGGTCTTCTGCATCGAGATGCGCCCTGAGACCGGTTCAGCGGACAGCGGGAGGATCACGACCAGGACGCCGTTGTCGAACGTGGCGTTCGCCCTGGCGGCATCCACCGAAGCCGGCAGCTCCACCGTGCCGCGGTAGGGTCCGGCCGCCCACTGGCGGAGCACATACTGCTTGCGGTTCTGCCCCGGCCCGCGAAGCGTGCCATGGATCGAGAGACGGCGTCCGGCGACTTCAACCCGGATGTTCTGGGGCTCCATGCCGGGCAGGGGCGCCGCCACCATGACTTTCTGGAATTCACGATAGACGTTCACGGGAAGCGCCTGATCCATCTCGGTCACCTCGGTTCGTCGCACTGATCGGGCAGCGGGTGCACCTCGCAGGGGATCCTGCCTCCTATCCTACCTCGGCGGCGTGGGCGTCGTGCGCGGCAGCTTGCTGGATCGTGACGGGAGCTCAGGCCAGCTGCCGGACGCGATGCCGCTGCTCCGTCTGCCCGCGTTAATCCCTCTTCCCGCCATCCACGGGGTCGTCCGCTTCCACCGTCAAATGCAGCGCGTGCAGGAGGCGGTGGGCGACGGGCGCCATGATGATGCCGGCGGTGGCGAGGAAGACGACCCCTGAGAACAGCGCGTAGATGGAAGCGAACAGCTTGGCGGCATCCGAACGCAGCGTATGGACCGGGCCCATCCCGGCCAGGATCATGGAGGCGTTGAGCAGCGCATCGATCCATCCCAGGCCCGCCAGCCCGTGGTAGCCGAGGATCCCGAGGCCGAGCGAGACTGTGATGATCACGGTCGCCGCGAGCCCGTGGAGCGCAAGGCGGCGGAGGAACTCCCTGCGAGGCAGCAGTGGTTCGGTACGGTGCTCGTACATGAGGGCGCCGCCTGTCATCTTCTCCACGCGCGGCCGCCTCCCCGCCGTGAGCGGACCGTCAGGCTGGAGACCTCACCGCGGCCGGGGAGCCGCCACCCGAGCCGGCAGGCCGTGCTCGCCGAGTTCATCGCGGAGGCCACTTCGCCCGCCGTCTCCGCCGTATGCGGGCCGCCTACCGCGAGCGGCTGGAAGCCCTGGCCGACGCGGCCGAGCGCTGCACGCCGGCATGGAGCAGCTGGCCGCACCGAAGCGTGCGCAGCGAACGTCGAATCCGCCTTCCACCCGATGTCCTCTCTCCGGCGCCCGGCTTAGGGTAAAGCTGAGGTGTTCGATGAGGAGGGGTTGCCATGAGAGGATTCGTCGCGAACATCGAGGACAGGACCGAGGAGAACAGCGACTTCCGGCACGTGCTGTACACCGGCCGGCAGATCCAGCTGGTGCTGATGTCACTCCGGCCGGGAGAAGACATTGGGGAAGAGGTCCACACCGGCGTGGACCAGTTCTTCCGGGTGGAAGCGGGCAAGGGCGAAGTGATGATCGACGGCCGCAAGTCCAAGGTCGAAGGCGATACGGCGATCGTCGTTCCCGCCGGAGCGCGGCACAACATCAAGAACACAGGCAGCAAGGCGCTGAAGCTGTACACGCTCTATGCTCCTCCGCAGCACGCCGATGGCACCGTTCAGGCGACGAAGGCCGACGCCGAGGCGGGGGAGGAACACTTCGACGGCAAGACGACGGAGTAGCCAGTTCCGGGTTCGGCAGAAGACCTCCACGGCGCGTCCTGCCGTCCTGAAATGAAACGACGCCCAAGGCGCAGATGTTGCGGCGTCTTGAGCGTCGTACGGATCGGAGCCCCGTTGACTACCGGAACTTCGCCGGGAACTGGGCGATGATGCCGGCGCTCAGCATGTCGGCCATACCCAGGATCTGGCGGTGGATCTTGTCGTAGGTCGCGATGTCCAGCGCCCAGTCGGCCTTCAGCCGGGCGGTGGCTTCCGTCAGGGTGAGGTCGAGGTGCTCGCGCATCATCGACCGCATCTCCGCCTTCGGCCAGCTGCGGGGGTTGGCGCCGCTCAGGAAGTCGGCGATCTCGTCGGCGTTGGCGTACCAGCGGGTCCGCGCCGCGCCGATCTTGGCATTGTCGCCGGCCTTGGCCGCGCCGACGAGGTCCGCCGCGATGAGGATGTGATCGCGCAGCAGCGCGGTGAGCTTCGCCCCCGCGGCCTCGCCGTAGAAGGGTTTCACGGCGTTGCCGATGTCCGCCTGGTTGCGGAGCAGGCGCTCGGCGGTGGCCTGCGTGTCGGGCAGGCCGGCGATGGCGCTGACCAGGTACAGGCGGGTCCAGGTGATGTGGTCCTCCCAGAGCACTCGCATCGCGGACCGGAGCGACGCGGCCTTCCCTTCGGGGCCGGACGCGTTGGCATCGGCGGTGGAGGGAGTGGAGAACGCGGGCACGAGCGCCAGCAGAACGGCGAGCAGCAGGGCGGAAACCAGGCGGTGCATGACGGGCCTCCCGTGAGATGTGGTACCAGGTAGCCTAGCACCGGCGGGGATAATATGTCAATAGAAATAGTGATAATTGGTGATATTGACACTGGGCCGGTCCGGGCGCTAGGATAGGGCAGCGATGGTTCCCGACACGAGAGGCCAACTGGTCCAGCTCCTGCGCATCCACGGGGGCGGGACCGTGGAGGAGATGGCGGAACGCCTGGGTCTGACGCGCACCGCGATCACCACGCAGCTCGCGGCCCTGCAGGCGGACGGTCTGGTGGCCCGCCAGGGCTTCCGGCCCGGCCGCCGGCGCCCCAGCGTGCTCTATGTCCTCACCGCGAAGGCCGACACGCTGTTTCCCAAGGCGTATGGCGCGTTCGCGGCGGCCCTCCTGGAGGAGATCAAGCATGAGGGTACCGGCGAGCTCCGCGCGCTCCTCCGGCGGATCGGCGACCGGTGGATCGCCCGGGACCTGCCGCAGGTGGAGGGGCTGCGGGGTCACGCCCGGCTGGAGAAGGTTCGTGAGATCCTGGCCGAGCGCGGTTTCCTGCCCGCTCTCGAGCGGACGACCTCGGGCTACGTGCTCCGGGAGCACAACTGCCCGCTGATGCAGCTGGCCCTCGCGCATGAAGAAGTTTGTGAGATGGTGCTCCGCTGGATGGAAGCGCTGGCCGGGACGCCGATGACGCGGGTCAAGTGCATCCGGCGGGGAGATCCGTTCTCCGCCTACGCCATCGCCAGAGCTCCGGGCCGCACGCACTGACCGCTCGCATGGCGCTGACCGGCCGCATCTACAGACCGCTCGTCCGGCACGACAACTCCCTCCGGCAGGAACTCGCGAATTATTCCCACGGCCGTGTGAACTCCGTCATAGCCGCCAGCACCTGACCGCAGGTAAGATACCGCTTGAACCTCTCCGGTCTTCAGTCCCGCAGGTGGACGTCGCAGGCCATCCAGCGGTGAGACCAGACACAGAGTACACGCGGCGCGCCTCGTTCTTCGCCGGGCTGGCAGGACAGCGGGCGTGAACGGTCGTTCCGTCGGACTGACGCTCCGGACACCGAGGATTCTGATCAGGGTGAGACCGCGCTGCGGCTCTCACCGGAAAGGAGGAACCGATGAAGCGTTTCCTGGTCGTGCTCGCGTCGGCGGCGGCTCTGATCGTCCTGGCGGCCACCACGGCGTTCGCCTCGGCCGAGCTCGCGGACATCGCGCGGCCGGTCGATTCAGGCGGTGCGCAGTACCTGCTGCCCTGACCGGCCGCAGTGTGCGAGGGGGAGGGCGGGGCCGTTCGCGGCCCTTGCTCCTCCCCGGCCCGATCACAGCGATGGAGGGTATGATGGTGCATTCCGATCACGACGACGCGACCTTCGAGTTCGACGAACTGGAGCCCGCCTTCTGGCCGTGGTGAGCGCCGTCGTCTTCCGGCGCGGCCGGTGGAAGGGGCGGGCCGCATAGGCGCGCTGAACGAGGCCAATGGGAAAGAGGCGGCGGAGCGCCATGAGGAGGCTCGTCGTTTCGGAGTGGGTCACGCTGGACGGCGTCTTCGACGCGGCCAGGATGGGGGAGTGGTTCGCCCGTATGACAGCGCCGACCGGCAGAACCGGATCCGAGGAGGGATCCTCGGCGCCGACGCCTCGCGATGACGTCGTAGGACGCTTCCCCCTCACACGGCGCGTGCCCGTGCCCGCAACAGGATACCGTCTCGCCCGCCACGAACGATAGCGCACATCATCGATCAGACTCCACAGCAGCGAAGCATCTCCACTTCGCGCGCAAGGCCGCACCCGCACCTTCGGGTAGGAGGTGGTCTGAGATGAAGTGGCGGTTGACCGGGGTCCTGACGGCGGTAATCGTGCTGGCCTTGCTGGGCCCGGCCGCGCCGGCCCCCACGCCGGCGGAGACGCTGCGCATCGGGATGGAGTCGGCACCGACGACGATGGACGCCGCCCTGTCCACGGACCTGTACTCGCAGCAGGTGTACTCCCACGTCCTCGAAGGCCTGGTGATGCTGGATCCTCAGGGAGGGCTGCGGCCTGCGCTGGCGGAGTCATGGACGCCGTCGGCCGACGGCAAGGTCTGGACGTTCAGGCTGCGGCGGAACGTGAAGTTTCACGACGGGACGGACTTCACGGCCGAGGACGTGAAGTATACGCTCGAGCGCATCCTGAACCCCGAGATCCGCTCGCCGCAGCGGGGCTCGCTGGCGCAGATCGCCTCCGTCGACGCGGTCGACCGGAACACGGTGCGGATCACCACACGCGCGGCGTTCGTCCCCATCCTCACCAACCTGGCGACGTCCGCCTACATCGTTCCCAAGGCCGCGCATTCCAGGCTGGGCCGTGACTTCGCGCGCCGTCCGGTCGGCACCGGGCCGTACCGGTGGGTCGAATGGGTGCCCGAGGAACGCATCGTGCTGGAGGCCAACCCCGACTACTATGCGGGGCGGCCGTCCATGGACCGACTGGTGTTCCGTTTCATCCCCGAGGCCAGCGTGCGTCTCGCCGAGCTGGAATCCGGGGGACTGGATCTCATCGCCGGCATTCCGGCGCAGGACCTCCGGCGGCTGCGGGTCAGCCTGCTGATCGACCTGCACGAGGTCATCGGCACGAACTACCGGCTCATCGCTTTCAACACCTCGGTGAAGCCGTTCGACGACGTACGGGTCCGCCAGGCCATCGCGCATGCGGTCGACAAGCAGAAGATCGTGGACGTGGTCTGGCCGGGACGGGGGGTCGTGGCCGAGGGCCCCATCCCGCCCACATCGTGGGCGTACGACGGGCGCTTCAAGGGGATAAGCTTCAATCTCACCCGGGCCAAGCAGCTGATGGCGGAGGCCGGACAGGCGGGCGGCTTCGAGATGAACTACCTCATCTCCGCCACCGAGGAGCTGCAGCGCGAAGTCCCCTTGATCATCGACATGCTCAAGCAGATCAACATCACCGTGAAGGTCACGGCGGTGGACTTCCCGACGCTGCTGGACCGGCTCCTCAAGGCGAATTACGACACCCTGCGGGTGGGCTGGACGACGAATCCCGAACCGGATTCGCTCCTCTACAGCCCGTTCCACTCCTCGGCGATCGGGGGGTTCAACTTCACGAAGCTCCGGAGTGCGAAGGTCGATGAGCTGCTGGACCGGGCGCGCACCGTGACGACCCCCGGCGACCGGACCCGGATCTACCGGGAGGCGGAGCGTCTCATCGTGCAGGAGGCGCCGATGGTGTTCCTCTTCCATGAGAAGCGCACCTACGCCGCGCGGAAGGCGGTGCAGGGGTTCAAGCCGCACGTCAGCGGCTGGATCGTGCTGAAGACGCCGTACGGCATCGACGTGAAGGTGGGCCCCGGCCGCTAGGTCGCGTGGGCCGCTACATCCTCCAGCGCCTGCTCGCCACGATCCCGGTACTGCTCGGGGTCTCCCTGGTGATCTTCGCCCTCCTGCGGATGATCCCCGGAGATCCCGTGGTCATCATGATCGGCGCGGAGAACGCGACGCCGGAGGAGATCGCCCGGCTGCGCCATGTCCTCGGCCTCGACCGGGGCATCCACGTGCAGTACGTGAAGTTCATGGGCCGGCTGGCGACGGGCGACCTGGGCACCTCCTTGTCGTCGGATGAGCCGGTGGCGCGGCTGATCGGGGAGCGGCTGCCGGCCACGGTCGAGCTCGCCCTGGCCGCGGTGGCCGTCGCCCTCCTCATCGCCATCCCGATCGGCGTCGTCTCGGCCGTCCGCAAGTACTCCCTGCTGGACACGGCGGGAACGGTGACCGCCCTCCTGGGCATCTCGATGCCCAACTTCTGGCTGGGCGTCATGCTGATCTTCCTCTTCGCCCTGCGCCTGGGCTGGCTCCCCGCCTCCGGGCGCGGCGAGCCGGTCATGGCAGGCGTGTGGACGCTGGTCACCTCCGGCAGCGCGGCCGGTCTCGTCACCGCCGTGCTGCACCTGATCCTGCCGGCCGTGACGCTGGGCGCCGCCCTGGCCGCGGTGGTCACGCGGCTGACCCGCAGCAGCATGCTGGAGGTGATCGGGCAGGACTACATCCGCACGGCGCGCGCCAAGGGGCTCCGCGGCACCGCGGTCGTGCTCCATCACGCGCTGCGCAACGCCCTCATCCCGGTGGTCACGGTGATCGGGCTCGATCTCGGCGCGCTCCTGGGCGGGGCGGTGATCACCGAGACGATCTTCGCCTGGCCGGGCATCGGCCGCCTGGCGATCCGGTCCATCGTCCAGCGCGACTTCCCCGTCGTGCAGGGCGTCGTGCTGATGATCGCCGTCGTGCGCATCGCCACCAATCTGATCGTCGACGTGATCTATGCGATCATCGACCCACGCATCCGATACGCATAGCCCGCCGCTGGTCCAGCCCGCGGCCGGGCAGGAGAGCTACTGGGGGGCGGTCTGGCGCCGCCTGCGCCGCCACCGCCTGGCGATGGTGGGGCTGGGGATCATCGGCGCCATCATCCTGCTGGCGATCTTCGCGCCCTACATCTCGCCCGCGGACCCGCTGGCCATCGACTACGCCCACACCGCCGCCCCGCCGGGCGTTCCCGGCCATCTGCTGGGCACCGACGCCGTGGGCCGCGACATCCTGGCCCGCCTGATCTACGGCACCCGCGTCTCGCTGCAGGTGGGATTCGTAGCCGTGGGCATCGCGGCCAGCCTGGGGGCCGCGGTCGGGCTGACCGCAGGCTACTACGGCGGGATCGTGGACAACGTCCTGATGCGGATGGTGGACGTCTTCCTGGCCTTTCCGGTCATCGTCCTGGCGATCGCCATCATCGCAGTGCTGGGGCCCAGCCTGGTCAACGTCATGATCGCCCTGGGGCTGGTCGCCTGGACCACCTATGCCCGGGTCCTGCGGGGACAGGTGCTGGTCCTGCGCGAGCTCGACTTCGTGCAGGCGGCCCGGGCCGTGGGCACGGGGGACGGCCGGATCATCGTCCGGCACATCCTGCCCAATGCCATGGCGCCGATCATCGTCCTGGCTACGGTCGGGATGGCGGCGGCCATCATCGCCGAAGCGGCGCTGTCGTTTCTGGGCCTGGGGGTGCAGCCGCCGACGCCGTCCTGGGGCTCGATGCTGAACGAAGGCCGCGCGTTCCTCCGTACGGCGCCGCACATCTCGACGCTCCCGGGGCTGGCGATCATGGTCACGGTGCTCGGCTTCAACTTCCTGGGCGACGGACTGCGGGACGCGCTGGATCCCAGACTCTAGCATTCCGGAGGGATGACGGATGCGGCAGCCGGCTATCACGCTCGAGCAGGTCCTGGCCATCACGTACTTCTCGGGCCACGCCTGGGCTCCCGACGGGAGCCGGATCGCGTACATCCTGGACGACGGCGGACGATACTCCCTGCGCGTCGTGGACGTCAGGACCGCGCGGAGCGTCGAGGTCTCCGACGGCGACGCCCCGGTCACCGCGCTCGATTGGGGGCGCGACGGCGGCCTGGCCTACGTTCAGGGCGGCCGCCTGATCGTCGCCGCGCAGGCAGACGAAGTCTGGCGGCGGGCGGAGTTCTACGCGGGCCCCGATCCCGTCACGGCGCTGCAGTGGTCGCCGGCGGACGGCAGGCTCGCCTACGTGACCGGCGGCCGCCTGTGGGTCTGGGATCCCGAGGGGCCGTCGGTGCGGGACCTCACCGTCCCCGGGCGTGTCGCGGGCCTGGATCACCAGGCGACCCTGACCTGGGCGCCTGACGGCTCGGTCATCGCCGTGACGTTCGAGGAGGAGCAGCGCTGGGATCTGGCCGTGGTCGATCCCGCCGGGGGGGTGCGATGGCGTTCGCGCACGGAAAGCCTCGAAGGCCCGTTCACCTGGCTGCGGCCCGACCGGATGCTCTTCGCCCGCCCCTCGGTCGGCTACACGGTCCGGGAGTGGTGCGTGCTCGATCTTCCGGCCGGCACGGTGCGCATGCTGCACCGCGAGGACGAGCCGGAAGGCCTCGGCGCGGCCTACGAGGCGCAGGCCCATCCCGACGGGAGGCGCGCCCTGCTGGT
>DASUAK010000122.1:0-10375 GCA_035763845.1 bacterium
CCGCGCTGCTTGCGCTGCTCCCGGCGCTGCGCCGGCGTCCGGTGGCGTCCATCGTCATCGCCTCGGTGCTCGTCAATATCGGGATGTGGCTTAAGCGCTACATCATCGTGGTGCCGAGCATGGCTCTGCCCCTCACGCGCAGCGAGTGGGCCACCTACACGCCGACCTGGGTGGAATGGTCGATCACGGCCGCAGCCTTCGCCACCTTCATCCTGCTGTACACGCTCTTCGCCAAACTGTTCCCGCTGATCTCGCTGTGGGAGGTCCGCGAGGCGCCCGCGCAGGCGCTCGAACCGGCCCACGGACAGGAGGCCGCAGCATGAGCAGGGGCCTCGTCGTGATCCTCGTGCTGGCCGGCGTGTGTACGTCGGCGGGTGCGGTGGAGGCGCAGCCGTCCACCCGGCTGACGCTGTCCGCTCCGCAGACGGTGGCGCTGGGCGACGAGATCGAGCTTGAAGCCCGCCTGCTGAGCGGCGAGGGCCGGCCCGTGCCCGGCGCCGTCCTCGAGCTGCGCCAGGTCGGGGCGGTGGGGGAGCGCGTCATCGCCCAGGAGACCACCGACGCGCAGGGCACGGCCTTCTTCGTCCACCGCGAGTACACCGTCCCGCTGCTCACCCTGCGCGTGGCGTTCCGGGGCGGAGCGGGGCAGGCCGCGGCGTATGCCGATGCCGTCGTCCCGGTGAGCGGCATCGAGCTGCGGCCCTCGGTCGTCATGCCCCACAGTCCGAGCCCCGCCATCAAGGGCGTCCTGTTCCTTCTGCTCGGCAGCGTCTGGCTCACATACATGTACGCGGCATCCCGCGTGGCGCGCGTCGCCCTCGAGGACCGCAAACCGAGACAAGGAGGGAGAACCAGATGAGAGGCAAGGCAGCTCTGATCTCATGCGCGGTACTGCTGCTCGTCCTGCCGATGTTCGCGCCGCCTTCGGGCGAGGCGGCCCCACGGAGCCGCGTCGCCTACTGGCTGATGGCCGACGTGATCCGCGGCGCGGCCGACCCGGTCGGGACCGTGGGCGTGCAGACCAATGTCTTCAAGCCCGGTGAAGAGGTCGTCTTCCGGGCGCGCGTGCTCGACATCACCAACGGGCAGGACCCCGGCCGGGCTGGCCAGGGGCTCAACGTCCTCAAGGACATGGGTCTGACAGTGACATCGTATCTGGAGGACGGGCGGTCGCTCCCGATGGTCTACGGCCGCCATCCGGCGCAGGCTTCAGGGCGCGAGCAGGTCTCCTGGTTCTGGACGGCATCGTGGAAGATCCCGACCTCGCAGCCGCCGGGACGCATCAAGTGGTGGGTCATTGCGAGCGACAAGTCGGGCGGCTCCACGCGTTTCGATCCGATCGGCGCGGGAACGAACCTGCCGCCGATCGCGCTCATCATCGAGAAGCGGTAGTGAGAGGAGGTTAGAGAGATGCGACGGATCACGACGTTTCTGTTGTGCGCAGTCCTCCTGGCGGCGGTGGCCCTGCTGCCCGCGCGGAGTGCCTCAGCTGGTCCCCAGGGCAAGCTGGTCTACTGGGTGGTGGCGGACCTCGTGCGCGGCAGCATTCAGCCCACCGCCACGGTGTGCGTACAGACGAACGTCTTCAAGCACGGAGAGGAAGTCGTCTGGCGCGTCAAGGTGCTGGACGTTTCCTCCGGTGAGGATCCGGGGGACAACGGCAAGAACCCGGCGGCCCTCGAGGAGCGCGGGATCAAGGTCACCGCGTATCTCGAGAACGGCATGTCGTTTCCGCTTCGCTACGGGAAGCATCCGGGCCGCGCGGCCGCGACCGATCCCGTGGCCTGGTTCTGGGCCACGGGATGGAAGATCCCCGATGACTTCCCGACCGGCCGGCTGAAGTGGTGGCTGGTTGTCACCGACAAGACGGGCGCGTTCGTCCGGTTCGACCCCATCGGCTTCGGCGCGAACCTGCCCGCACCGCCCATCATCATCGAGAAGCGGTGACGGTGATGCGGGCGCTGCACGGTCTGGTGCTCGTCGCCCTGCTGGTCTCCGCGGCCGGACTGCCCGGTCCGGCCACAGCGCAGGGCTTCGTGGGCTCCCTGGCGGTCACGCCTGACCGCGGACCGGTCGGGACCAGGGTCACGCTCACGGGGAAAGGTCTGCCGCCGAACGCCGCCCTCGACGTCGTCTGGCAGACGGTCGAGGCGGAGTGGCTGCAGGAGCCCCCGCTCTTCAAGGGGATCGGTGTCCGGGAGTCGGAGCACCGCATCGCGACCGTGACGACAGCCGCGGACGGGAGTTTCACCAGCATGCTCAAGGTGCCCCAGGAGTATGGTGGCCTCCACGACATCTACCTCATGCAGGGTGGGCGGGCGTTGAACAAGGCCGGGTTCCGCACGCTGCCGATTGTAACCATGCTCCCGTCCTCGGGTCCCGTGGGCACATCGATCCGTCTCACCCTCTCCGGGTTCAACCCGGCCCACCAGCTGGAAACCTGGTACTTCGTCATGTACGACAACAAGCTGGTCGGGTACATCACGGCGCTGCGCACGAACGGCACGGCCCGGGTCGCGATCCCGGCGACGGGAGAGCCGGGGCTGCACGTCGTCGAGGTGTTCAACGGCGGCGTGGGCGGTCCGTACCGCAATCCCGAGTCGTCGCCGCTGCGCGCGATCCAGGGCCTCGAGCCGGTCTTCCGCTTCACGTTCAAGCTGACCGACGGACCGGCGATCATCCCACCCGCCATCGAAGCGCAGTGGGCCAAGCCTGTGCGGGGCGTCGAGCCCGCACCGTCGAGCCCTGTCATCTGGAGCGACCTGCGGTCCGGTCCGGTGGGGACTCCATCGGTCCTGCGCGGCAAGGGATTCGCCGCCGGTGAGCGGGTCGATCTGCTCTTCTATAACATGAAGGGCAGCCGGCTGAGCACGACCGGCTTCGCTGCGCACGTGGAGGAGATGGGCTCGCTCACCGCGGGCGCCGACGGCGCCTTCGCCTGGACGTTCACGATCCCCGATCACCTAGGGGGCGCTCACCGGATCGCGGCGCGCGTTCGCGATGCCGAAGTGGCCTCAACCACGCTGGTGGTCGACCGGACCGCGCTTCCTCTGGCCAAGCGCGAGTACCGCGTGGGCGAGGAGATCCTCGTCCACCTCAAGGGCATCGGGTGGACGGAGACGGACAATATCATCTCGCTCGTCTACGACAACTCGTGGATCGGCTACGCCTGCGGCTTCAACACCGACGGCGACGTGGTGGTCCGCGTGCGCGCGACCGGCGCCCCGGGATGGCACTACGTCGACGTCTATCCGACGCTGTACCGGTACCGGAACTATTCGCAGACGATGGAGCTGCCGTTCCTGTTCCGCTATCCGATGCTGTCCTGGCAGGATCATCCGCAGCCGTTCGTGTTCCGGTACGCGTTCAAGATCGTGAAGTAGCCGCCTCTCCCGCCCGGTGTCGGGCGGGAGAGGCGGCCTTCCGGGGCCGGGGCCCGGCCGGGCTATGTCGCTGCCCCCATTGAGTGTGCTGTGCCGGTGCACGCCCGTTCACTGACGTCCGGCCCGGCGATCCGGCGCTTGCCGACCACGTCGTCCTGGGCCGCAGTGTGGACCGCTGTTCCTCATCGGCGTTCCCCGGTGTCAGGCCGTTCCGCCCCCGCTTCGCGGCGTGCTCGCCCTCGCCGCATGGGAACAGGACGGCTGTCCGGGTCATGGTCTCGGACCGTCCTGGCGGGGTGGGCGCCCAGGCTGGCGAATCGGGTGCCGGCCTGATGATGGGCCCACGCAGGGGGCGTAGGCTGAGAGCGGAGTGCCGGACATCATCGATCGGGCGGGTCTGGAGGAGTTGCTGGCCGTCCTGATCCGGCGGGGGTACCGGGTGATCGGGCCGACCGTCCGCGACGGCGCCATCGTGTGCCGCCAGATCACCTCGATCGGCGACCTCCCCGAGGGTTGGACCGAGGAGCAGGAGGCGGGAAATTACCGGCTCCGCCGCCGCGGCGACACGGCCCTCTTCGGATATACGGTGGGCCCCACCTCGTGGAAGCCCTTTCTCTTCCCTCCGAGCGCCCGCGTCCTGCACGCCGACCGTGCGGCCGACGGGACGGTCACCGTGCGGCAATCCGATGAAGACCCACCGCCTCAGGCGTTCTTCGGCGTCCGCGCCTGCGACCTGGCCGCGATCGGGATCCAGGACCGCGTCTTCCTCGCCGGGGCGGCCGCCGATCCCGTGTACCGGGGCCGCCGTGCGGCCGCGTTCATCGTGGCGGTGCAGTGCACGGCCGCCGGGCCGACCTGCTTCTGCGCCTCGATGGGAACGGGGCCCCGCGCGGAGCACGGTTTCGATCTGGCCCTGACCGAGGTCGTGGACGGCGGCGGGTCCGTCTTCGTGGTGGAGACCGGATCGGAACGCGGCGCCGAGGTCCTGGCCGGCGTGACGAACCGTGCGGCCTCGGCCGATGAGGCGGAGGCCGCGCGCGACGCGTCGGCCCGTGCCGCCGGGCAGATGAGGCGCACACTCGCGACGGAGGGGCTGAAGGCGCTGCTCGAGGCGGGCTACGAGCACCCGCGGTGGGACGAGGTGGCGGCGCGCTGCCTGGCCTGCGCGAACTGCACGATGGTCTGCCCGACCTGCTTCTGCAGCGCCGTCGAGGAGCGGACCGATCTGACGGGGGATCACGCCGAGCGCTGGCGGCGCTGGGACTCGTGTTTCGCCGCTGGCTTCTCCTATATCCACGGGGGGAGCGTGCGGGCCTCGACCCGCGCGCGCTACCGGCAGTGGCTCACGCACAAGCTGGCGACCTGGATCGACCAGTTCGGGACCGCGGGCTGCGTGGGCTGCGGCCGGTGCATCACCTGGTGTCCGGTGGGGATCGATCTGACCGAAGAAGTACGGGCGATCCGAGGAGGATCCTGATGGAAACGCTTGAGCCGCTGCTCGCCGAGCATGGATTCTTCCGGGGGCTGTCGCCGGAAGCCATCCGGCTGTTCACGGGCTGCGCGGCGAACGTCCGCATCGAGGCGGGGGAGTACCTTTTCCGCGAGGGCGCGGACGCGGATCGCTTCTATGCCATCCGCCACGGGCAGGTGGCCCTGGAGGTTTACGTGCCGGGGCGCGGCGCCGTGACGATCCAGACGGTCGGGCCGGGCGAAGTGCTGGGCTGGTCCTGGCTCTTCCCTCCGTACCGCTGGCACTTCGATGCGCGTGTGACCGAAGCCACACGGGCCCTGTCGTTTGACGCCGTCTGCATCCGTCAGAAGTGCGAGACGGATCACAGCCTGGGCTACGAGCTGATGAAGCGTCTGGCTCGGGTCTTCACGGAGCGGCTGGAGGCAGCCCGGCTGCAGATCCTCGATGTCTATGGCCGCGCCGGCTGAGCTGATCCGTCCCGCCGGGGACCCGCGGATCCCGCGGCCCTTTCGGGTCGTCGGCGTCCGCCGGGAGACCCGCGACACGCGCACCCTCGAGGCGGTGACCGCGGACGGGCACCCCATGCCGTTCGCGCCGGGACAGTTCGCGATGCTGTACGCTTTCGGCGTCGGCGAGATCCCCATCTCGATCAGCGGCGATCCCGCGGATCCCTCCGTCCTCACCCACACGGTGCGGGCGGTCGGTGCGGTGAGCGGGGCGCTGTGCCGCCTGCGGCGGGGGGACGTTTTCTGGGCCCGCGGGCCGTACGGCTCCTCCTGGCCGCTGGACGAGGCAGCCGGACGGGATGTCGTGGTGGTGGCCGGAGGCATCGGACTGGCCCCGCTGCGCCCGCTGGTGCTGGCGCTGCTGGCCGGACGCGAGCGCTACGCCCGCGCCTGGCTGCTGTACGGGGCGCGGACCCCGGAGGAGCTGCTCTACCGGCGCGAGCTCGAGCGGTGGCGCGCGCGGCTGGACCTGGCGGTGGAGGTCACCGTGGACACCGCCGGCACGGGGTGGCGCGGGAGCGTCGGCGTCGTGACGACGCTCATCCCGCGGGCGGAGTTCGATCCCGACCGCACCGCCGCGTTCGTCGTCGGGCCGGAGGTGATGATGCGCTTCACCGTGGCCGCCCTGCGCAAGCGCGGGGTCCCCACGGACCGCATCTTCCTCTCGCTCGAGCGCAACATGCACTGCGGGGTGGGCCTGTGCGGCCGCTGCCAGGCCGGGCCGGTCTTCGTCTGCCGCGACGGCCCCGTCTTCCCGTACGCGGCGGTGGAGCGCATCTTCGCGGTGCGGGAGATATGACGATGGCCGGGCGTCCCCGGGTGGCGATCTGGAAGTTCGCGTCGTGCGACGGCTGCCAGCTCACCGTGCTCGACTGCGAGGACGAGCTGCTGGCGATCGCCGGGGCGGTGGAGATCGCCTACTTCCCGGAGGCCTCGCGGACCTTCGGGCGCGGTCCCTACGACATCTCGCTCGTCGAAGGGTCCATCACCACGCCCCACGACGCCGAGCGCATCCACCGCATCCGCCGGCTGTCGAAGGTCCTGATCGCGATCGGCGCCTGCGCGGCGAGCGGGGGCATCCAGGCCCTGCGCAACCGGCGCGACGTGGCCGAGTTCGCCGCGGTCGTCTACGCGAAGCCGCAGTACATCGAGACGCTGGCCCACTCCACCGCCATCGCCGACCACGTCGCGGTCGACTTCGAGCTGCGCGGCTGCCCGATCAGCAAGGCGCAGCTGCTGGCGGTCATCACCGCCCTGCTGGCCGGCCGTGCGCCGGCGATCCCGCGCCACAGCGTCTGCCTCGAGTGCAAGCAGCGCGGGCTGGTCTGCGTCCTCGTGGCCGGCGGGACCGCGTGCCTTGGACCGATCACCCAGGCCGGCTGCGGGGCGATCTGCCCGGCCTTCAACCGGGGCTGCTACGCTTGTTTCGGGCCGGCGGAGGCGGGAAACCCGGCGTCGCTGATCCGGCGCCTGCGCGACCTCGGCGTGCCCGACGCGGACATCCTGCGCGCGCTGCGGACGTTCAACGTGAACGCGGAGCCGTTCGCGCGCGCGGCCCAGGGGCTGGAAGGGCGGTAGGATGGGCACGACGCGGCGGACGATCAAGGTGGACACGCTGGCCCGCGTCGAGGGCGAGGGGGCCCTGTACGTCCGTGTCACGGACGGCGCGGTGGCGGAGGTCCGGCTGAAGATCTACGAGCCGCCGCGATTCTTCGAGGCCTTCCTGCGCGGCCGGCGCTTCACCGAGGCCCCGGACATCACGGCGCGCATCTGCGGTATCTGCCCCGTGGCCTATCAGATGAGCGCCTGCCAGGCGATGGAGAGCGCCGCCGGGGTGACCGTGGACGCGCGCATCCGCGCCCTCCGCCGGCTCCTGTACCTCGCGGAGTGGATCGAGAGCCACACCCTGCACATCTACATGCTCCACGCCCCGGACTTCCTCGGCTTCCCCGGCGTGGTGGAGATGGCCGGCGCGCACCCGGAGACCGTCACGCGGGCCCTCCGGCTGAAGAAGGTCGGCAACGACCTGATGGCGGCGATCGGCGGCCGCGAGATCCACCCCGTGAACGTGCGGGTAGGAGGGTTCTATCGGGCTCCCGGGCGGGACGAGCTGGCGCCCTTTGCGGCGCGGCTGCGCGAGGCGCGCGAGATCGCGGTGGAGACGGTGCGCTGGGTGGCGGGCTTCGAGTTCCCCGCCATCGAGCGCGACTATGAGTTCGTCGCGCTGACCCACCCCGACGAGTACGCGATCCTCGAGGGGCGCCTGGCCGGCAGCCGCGGGCTGGACATCGCGGTACGCGAGTACGAGCAGGAGTTCACGGAGGAGCAGCGGCCGTACTCCAACGCGCTGCACTCTCGCCGCCGGAGCGGGGAGAGCTACCTCGTCGGCCCGCTGGCGCGCTACAGCCTGAACTTCGACCGCCTCACCCCTCTGGCCCAGGACGCGGCGCGGCGGGCGGGGCTGGGTCCGGTCTGCCGCAATCCGTTCCGGAGTATCATCGTCCGCGCGGTCGAGCTCACCCACGCCTGCGACGAGGCGCTGACCCTCGTGCAGGGATACGCGCCGCCCGATCCCCCGGCGGTGGACGTCCCGGCGCGGGCCGGCACGGGGTGGGGCTGCACCGAAGCGCCGCGGGGCATCCTGTACCACCGCTACCACCTCGATGCCGCGGGGACGATCCTGGCGGCGAAGATCGTGCCGCCCACCTCCCAGAACCAGGCCACCATCGAGGACGACCTGCGCGACGTGGTCGGCGCCTCGCTGGACCTGCCCGATGACCGGCTGACCTGGCGGTGCGAGCAAACCGTACGCAACTACGATCCCTGCATCTCCTGCGCGACCCACTTCCTCACGGTGCGGGTGGACCGGGAGCGGCCTGCGTGAGGCCGCGTCTGGTGATCGGCATCGGCAACACGATGCGCCGCGACGACGGCGCCGGGCTCGCGGTCGCGGAGGCGGTCCGCGCGGCACGGCCTGAGATCGAGGTCCTGACGACCGGCGGCGACGGCGCCGCGCTGCTCGACGCCTGGGCCGGGGCCCGGCGTGTGGTCGTCATCGACGCTGCGCGGTCGGGCCGCCCGCCGGGGTCGATCCAGCGCTTCGACGCGGCGGCCTCCGCGCTGCCGCGGGTGATGTCGTCCGCCTCGACCCATGTTTTCGGCCTTGCGGACGCGGTGGAGCTGGCGCGGGCGCTCGGCGCCCTGCCCGCGGGGCTGATCGTGTACGCGGTCGAAGGCGCGGACTTCACGGCGGGCGAAGGGTTGTCTCCGCAGTTGATGGCGGCCGTTCCCGGCGTCGCCGATCTCGTGTGCGCGGAGCTGGACCGCGATGACGCATGAGCTGTCGCTGATGGCGGGGCTCGTGACCCGTCTCGAGACCCTTGCCCGGGCGGAGGGGGCGGTGCGTGTGACCCGGGTCGTCCTCCGGCTGGGGGCCCTCGCCCACGGCTCCCCGGAGCATATGCGGGAGCACTTCGCCGCGGCGGCCCGCGGCACGGTTGCGGAGGGCGCGGAGGTCGCGTTCGAACCGGCGGGCGACGCCCGCGACCCGCGCGGGGCCGAGGTCGTGCTGGACCGTGTGGACCTCGAGGTCCCGGACGACTAGGCGGTGGACGGGACCGGCGTCCGCTTGAAGCGCTGGAGCGCGGCCACGCCCAGGAACAGGCCCAGCCCGACCAGGTCGGTGGTCAGCCCGGGCTTGATCAGCAGCAGCGCCGCGGCCAGCAGGACTACCCGCTCGAGGGGCGTGGCACGGCGCACCAGGTAGCCGATCGTCGCCCCCGCGAGGGCGAGCGTGCCCACCGTCCCCGTGGCCAGGGCCAGCAGGGTCTCCGGCCAGGGCTGCGTGCCGACCATCAGCGAGGATCCGTAGACGAACATGAAGGGCACCACGTACCCGGCGATGCCGAAGCGCATCGACTCGATCGAAGTGTCCCACATCGGCGCCTTGGCGATGCTGGCCGCGGCGAAGGAGGCGAAGGCCACCGGCGGCGTCACCGCCGAGATCACTGAGAAGTAGAAGAGGAACATGTGCGCCGCGATAGGCACCACGCCGAGCTTGATGAGGGCGGGGGTGAGGACGCTGGCGCCGATCGCGTAGGCGGCGGTCGTGGGCAGCCCCGTGCCGAGGATGATCGCCGCGACCATCGTGCCGAGGAGGGCCAGCAGCAGGTTTCCCCCCGTCCAGTTGACCAGCACCTCCGAGAACTTCCCGCCCAGACCCGTGAGGGAGAGGATGCCGACGATGATCCCCGCCGCGGCGCACGAGACGCCGATCTCGATCGTGCGCTTGGCGCCTTCCTCCATCGCGCCGATGATGCGCCGGAGGTGCAGGCGCGTGTCCGGCCGGATCATCGAGACCGCGACCGTCACGGCCAGCCCGTAGAGCGCGGCGCGGAAGGGGGAGGCGCCCAGGGCCATGATCATGAACAGCAGGACGGCCAGCGGCGCGAGCAGGTACCCGTGCTGGAGGATGATCGCGCGAAAGCGCGGCAGTTCCTGCCGCGGCAGCCCGCGGAGACCCTGCGAGGCGGCGTACAGGTCGATCATCCAGTAGCCCGCGACGTAATAGAGCAGGGCCGGTCCTACCGCGGCCAGCGCCACCTTCGAATAGGGGACGCCCAGGATGTCGGCCATGAGGAAGGCGGCGGCGCCCATGACCGGCGGCACCAGCTGGCCGCCCGTGCTGTTCATCGCCTCGATGCCCCCGGCCACCGATCCCCGGAAGCCGGTGGCCTTCATGAGGGGGATGTTGATGACGCCGTCCACCATGACGTTGGCCGCCGAGGAGCCGCTCGCCGTGCCGAACAGGGCGCTCGTGACGATCGAGACCTTGGCCGGCCCGCCCCGCCGGCTGCCCGCCAGGCTGAGGCCCAGGTCCACGATGAACTTGCCGATCTGGCTGGCCTCCAGGAACGCCCCGAAGAGGATGAACAGGTACACGTCCCGCGCGGAGACCTGGATCGGGATCCCGTAGATCCCGTTGTCGCTGAACAGGAACGAGATGACGGTGTTGA
>DASUAK010000123.1:0-15812 GCA_035763845.1 bacterium
CACGGCGCGATCGCCGGGGGCCTGCTGGCCCTGTGGTTCGTCGCGCGCCGGACCGGCCTGCGGCTCTGGGACCTCGCGGACACGGTCATCTGGGTGGTGCCGCTGGGGAACATCTTCGTCCGCTTCGGGAACTTCATGAACGGGGAGCTGTACGGCGATCCGACCTCGCTGCCCTGGGCCGTGACCTTCCCCGGCGTTCCGGAGCCGAGGCACCCGCTGCAGTTCTACGAGATGGCCCTCGCCGCGCTCATCCTCGCCCTGACGATCCCCCGAACCCGCCGGCGGCGGTTCTCGGGAGAGCCGTTCTGGCTCGTGCTGGTCCTCACGTCGCTGGGGCGGATCATCTTCGACCTGCTGCGCAGCGACGACCGCGTCTTCGGCGTGGTTACCCTGGGGATGATCCCCGCCGCCGTGATCGTCGTCGCGGGAACGTGGATCCTGCTGCCGAGACTCCGTCCCGCTACCTGAGGGCCTGCGCCACCTGCTGCACGAACACCGTCAGCGGCGAGGGGAAGACTCCGAGAACGAGCACACCGACGGCGGCCGCGAGCAGCGCGCCGCCCAGCCAGCGGTCGCCGGCGAAGGCGATCCCCGCCGCGGGCTCGCCGGTGAACATCGTGTAGGCGACCCGCAGATAGTAGTAGGCGGAGACGACCGAGGCCAGCACGCCCACGATCGCCAGCGCGTTCTGCCCGGCCTCCAGGGCCGCGGTGAAGACGTACAGCTTGCCCACGAAGCCGACGGTGGGCGGCAGCCCCGCCAATGACACCATGAAGACGGCCATCGCCGCGGCCAGGGCCGGAGAGCGCGAGGCCAGCCCGGTCAGGTCGGCGATCGCGTCCGCCTCCTCCCCGCCCCGGGTCACGCGCAGCGCCACCGCGAACGCCCCCAGCGTCATGAAGGTGTACCCGAGCAGGTAGAACGCCACCGCCCAGGCGCCGCGGCCGGACCCCGCGGCCACCCCGATGAGGATGAAGCCCGCGTGGGCGATGCTGGAGTAGGCGAGCAGCCGCTTGAGGCTGGTCTGCCGCAGGGCGGCGAGGTTGCCGAGCACCATCGTCAGGATGCTGAGCACGGCGAGGATCCCCCGCCACTCGCCGGCCAGCGCGGTCAGCGTGCCGGGGAAGATGCGCAGGAGCGCCGCGAATGCCCCGATCTTGGCGATGACGGACATGTACGCGGTGACGGGCAGCGGCGCGCCCTCGTAGACGTCCGGGGACCAGGCGTGGAACGGGACCAGCGCGGCCTTGAAGGCCAGCCCGACCAGCAGCAGGCCCACCCCCGCGCGCAGCATCGGCCCTCCGGGCGAGCCGGCCAGCCGCGCGAGGGCGGTCGATCCCGTGACGCCGTAGATCAGCGCGATGCCGTAGAGAAAGAACGTCGTGCTGAACGCGCCCAGCAGGAAGTACTTCATCCCGGCCTCCTGGGAGCGCAGGTCCGTCCGGGCGAAAGCGGCCAGCACGTACAGCGGGATGGACAGGGTCTCCAGGCCGAGGAAGACCATGATCAGGTCGCGGCTCCCGGCCATGACCATCGCCCCGAGGGCGGCGGCGAGCAGCAGCGCGTAGAACTCGCCCGCGTCCAGGTGCGACCGCTCCACGTACGCCCCGGCCAGGGCGAGCGCGAGCAGCGCGCCCAGGAGCGCGGCGCTCTGCAGCACCACCGTCAGCCCGTCGCGCGCGTACATGCCGCTGAAGGCGGAGGCGGCGCCGGTGCCGAGGCGCAGCACCACGGCCAGGGCGGCGGCCAGCGCCGCAGCCGAGATCCAGCGCAGCAGGTGCTGGCGCTGCGGGGGGAGGAAGGTGGCCCACACCAGCACGAGGAGGGCCGTGCCCGCCACCAGCATCTCGGGCCCCAGCATGCGCAGGTCGGCGGCGGCCGGCATCAGCGGCGCACCTCCACCTGCACCCGCTGCACGCGCTCGACGAGCGCCTGGATGCTCGCCTCGCTGCGCGACAGCAGCGTCCCGGGGAACAGCCCGATCCAGAAGATGAGGGCGATGAGCGGGACGAACAGCACCAGCTCCCGCGCGCTCAGTTCGACGACCTTCGCCCGCTGCACCACGGCCACCGGACCGTGGAAGACCTGCTGGACCATCCACAGCAGATACACCGCGGAGAGGATCACCCCGCCCGCGGCGAGGACGGCGTACACCGGCGCGGCGCGGAAGGCGCCCAGCAGGACGAGGAACTCACCGACGAAGCCGTTCGTGCCGGGCAGGGCCATCGAGGAGAGCACCACGATCAGCGACACGGCCGCGAAGCGGGGCATCAGCGCGGCCACGCCCCCGTAGTCCGCCATCAGCCGGCTGTGCGTGCGGTCGTAGAGCACGCCCACCAGCAGGAAGAGCCCGCCGGTGCTGATGCCGTGGTTGACCATCTGCAGGAGGCTGCCCTGCAGTCCTTCCACGGTGAGGGCGAACGCGCCCAGGGTGACGAAGCCCAGGTGGCTCACGCTGCTCATCGCCACGAGGCGCTTCATGTCCCGCTGCGCCCAGCTCACGATGCCCCCGTAGAGGATGCCGGCGACGGCGAGCCCGGCCATCAGGGGCGCGAACCGGACCGTGGCCTCCGGGAAGAGCGGGAGGAGGAAGCGCAGGAAGCCGTAGGTGCCCATCTTCAGCAGCACCGCGGCGAGCACCACGCTGCCCGGGGTGGGCGCCTCGGTGTGCGCGTCCGGGAGCCAGGTGTGCAGCGGGAAGACCGGCACCTTGATCGCGAACGCGAGGGCGAACGCGCCGAAGAGCCAGGCCTGCAGCGGCATCGCCACGGGGCTGTCGGCGAGGACGGCCCAGTCGAACGTGCGCGCGCCCGCCGCGCCGCTGCTCAGGAACAGCACGATGATCGCGACCAGCATCAGCGCGCTGCCGGCGGCCGTGTACAGGATGAACTTGAAGGCGGCGTAGGCCCGGCGCGGGCCGCCCCAGACCCCGATGATGAAGTACATCGGGATCAGCACGGCGTCCCAAAAGACGTAGAAGAGCACGAGGTCCAGGCTGAGGAACGTTCCCAGCAGCGCCGTCTCCAGAGCCAGCATCGCGACCGAGAACTCCTTGATCCGGTCGCCCACCGCGCTCCAGGAGGACAGCAGCGCCAGCGGCATGATCACCGCGGTGAGGAGGACGAGCGGCAGTGAGATGCCGTCCACGCCGAGGTGATAGCCGATCCCCGCCGCGGGGATCCAGAGGGTATGCTCTTCCAGCTGCAGCGCGGCCGTCCCGGGCGCGAAGCGCCAGAAGACCACGAGGGCCGCGGCGAGGGCCAGCAGCGCGCCGGCCAGCGCGGTCCAGCGGACCGCGGCCTCGCGCCGGCGGTCCAGCAGGGCCACCACCACCGCGCCCGCGAGCGGGAGAAAGATCAGGATGGAGAGCAGCGGGAACGCCCTCATCGCAGCAGCCAGTACCCCAGCAGCAGCACCGTGCCGGCGAGCAGCACCGCGGCGTAGGTGCGGACGTATCCCGTCTGCAGCCGGCGCGCAGCGCCGCCGGCGGCGGCCACGGCCGCGGCGAGCCCGTTGACAGCCCCGTCGATCACGCGCAGCTCGATCACGTCCGCCAGATCCTGCCCGATCCGCTTCGCCCCGCCCACGATCACCCGATCGTACAGCGGCGCGAGGCCCCAGTGCTGCTCGAAGACTGTCCCCAGCCAACCCAGACGCGGCGCCCGCCGTCCCCGGTACAGCGCGTAGCCCACGGCGATCCCCAGCAGGCCTGCGGCGGGCGTGATGAGCCGCAGCCAGAGGGCGGGTGCCGCCGCGGGCTCGTGCGCCTCGAGCTCGAAGAAGCCCTCGAGCGAGACCAGCAGCGGGCGGCCCGCGGCGTAGGCGCCCAGCGCCCCTCCGGCCACGGAGAGGACGGCGAGCACGGCGATCGGCCAGCGCATCAGCGGCGGCGCCTCGTGCGGGTGGCCGTGGGACTCCCCGGAACCGAAGGTAAGGACCGCGGCGCGCGTGATGTACACCGCGGTGACGAAAGCGGTGAGCAGCCCGAGCAGCCAGACGGCGAGGAGCGGGCCGCCGCGCGCGGCCTCGAACGAGCGCTCCAGGATGAGGTCCTTGCTGAAGAAGCCCGCCAGCGGGGGCACCCCGGCCAGGGCGAGCGCCCCGATGAGGAAACCCCAGGTGGTCCAGCGGAGGGGGCGGGCCAGGCCGCCGAGACGGCGCATGTCGATCACGCCGCCCATGGCGTGCATCACGCTGCCCGCGGCGAGGAACAGCAGGGCCTTGAAGAAGGCGTGCGTGGTGAGGTGGAACATCCCGGCCGGCATCGCCAGGACGCCCATCGCCAGGAACATGTAGCCGAGCTGGCTGATCGTGGAGTAGGCCAGCACACGCTTGAGGTCCCACTGCACCAGGGCGATCGTGGCCGCGAAGAGGGCGGTCGCGGCGCCCACCACCGCGACGACGGTCGGGGTCAGCGCGGCCTCGGTGAACAGTGGGTGCAGCCGCGCGATCATGTACACCCCGGCGGTGACCATGGTGGCGGCGTGGATGAGGGCGGAGACCGGTGTGGGCCCCTCCATCGCGTCGGGCAGCCAGGTGTACAGCGGCAGCTGCGCCGACTTGCCCGTGGCCCCGGCGAACAGCAGCAGCGTGATCACCGTCAGGGCGGCGGGCGCGAGCGTGCCGGCCGCCTCCGCGAGCCGGCTGAACTCCAGCGTGCCCGCGGACAGCGCGAGGAAGATCATGCCGAGGAGGAACGCCGCGTCGCCGATGCGGTTGACCACGAATGCCTTACGCCCGGCGGCGGCCGCGGACGGGCGGTCGAACCAGAAGCCGATCAGCAGGTACGAGCACAGACCGACCAGCTCCCAGCCGACGAACAGCGCCAGCAGCGTGTCCCCCAGGACCAGCACCAGCATCGAGGCGATGAAGAGGTTCAGGTAGGCGAAGTAGCGGCTGTAGGCCGGATCGCCGCCCATGTACCCCGCGGAGTACACGTGGATGAGGAATCCCACCCCGGTGACGACGAGGACCATCACCGCGGAGAGCCGGTCGAGCAGCAGGCCGAAGCTGAGGCGGAAGTCGCCGGCGGCGATCCACTCCCAGAGGACGACCCGCCAGCCGGAAGCGACCTCCGGCCGCTGCACCGCGGCGAGCGAGGCGGCGAAGGCGAGGCCGACGCTGCCCACGCCGATGAGCCCCGCCGCCCGGCGGGAGAGGCGGCCCGCGCCCAGGGCGTTGAGCAGCCAGCCGGCCAGGGGGAGCGCGACGATCAGCGCCAGGTTCACGGCTAGCCCCGCAGGAGATCCACGTTGTCGATGTCGACCGTCTCCCGCGAGCGGAAGATGGCGATGATGATGGCCAGGCCCACGACCACCTCCACCGCGGCGATGACCATCACGAAGAACACCGTGACCTGCCCCTCCAGGGCCCCCGCCTGCCGGGCGAAGGCCACGAAGCTGAGGTTCACGGCGTTCAGCATCAGCTCGATGGACATGAAGACGACGAGCGCGTTGCGGCGGACCAGCACGCCGGCGGCGCCCATCGTGAAGAGCACGGCGCTCAGGGCGAGGTACCAGACGGCGGGTACGGTCATCGCGGCCCCCGGCCCAGCACGACCGCGGCGACGATCCCTACGATCAGCACCATCGACGCCAGCTCGAAGGGCAGGACGTAGGTCGTGAAGAGCATCCGCCCCACGGCCTGCGCGGTGCCGAACTCCTGGCCCACCGGGGCGGCGGCCGGCCCCCCGGGCAGGGCCACCACCGCGGCCAGCAGCGCCAGGAACGCGGCGGCCAGGACGAGCCCGGCCGGGCGCTGGTGAGGGAGCTTGGTGGGGGAGGCCTCGCCGCTGCGCGCGTGCAGCAGCATGATGACGAAGACGAAGAGGACGACGATCGCCCCGGCGTAGATGATCACCTGCAGCACCGCGATGAACTGCGCGGCGAGCAGCAGATACAGCACGGCCAGGCAGGCCAGCACCAGGAGCAGCGAGAGCGCGCTGCGCACCGGCGCCCGGCTGGCGATGATGCCCACGCCGCCGGCCAGCGCTCCGAGCGCCGCCGCCCCGAAGAGGATGACCTCGGCCGCCCCGCTCACTAGACCTCCCGCTTCGGGTCGCGGCCGGACGCTCCCGGATAGGGCTCGGTGAGCATCGCCTTCGTGTAGATCATTGAAGCCCGCGTGTATCCGGCCAGCTCGTACTCGCGCCCGAGGACGATCGCGCCGGTCGGGCACGCCTCCTCGCAGAAGCCGCAGAAGATGCAGCGCATCTCGTTGATCTGGAAGTCCCCGGCGTAGCGCTCCCCCTTGCTCACCTGGTGCTCCGGGGTGTTCTCCGCGGCCCGCACGAAGATCGCCTGGGACGGGCAGACGATGACGCACAGCTCGCAGCCGACGCAGCGCTCCATCCCGTCGTCATAGAGGGTGAGCCAGTGCCGGCCCTTGAAGCGGCTCTGCACGGCGTCGCGCTTCTGCTCGGGGTACTGGATGGTGATCGGCGGTCTGAAGAGGTAGCGGAAGGTGATGCCCAGCCCGCGCAGCATCGAGATCGCCCGACGCAGGGACCGGGCCAGGCGGGCGGCGGCCGTCATGAGCCCCCCAGGATGACGATCAGCGACGTCACCACGATGTTCAGCAGCGCGAGCGGCACGAGGAACTTCCAGCCGAAGGCCATGAGCTGGTCGTGCCGCACCCGCGGCAGCGTGGCCCGCAGCCAGATGAAGACGAAGATGAAGGCCCCTGTCTTGAGAGCGAACCAGAGCAGCGGCGGCAGCACCGGGCCCTGCCAGCCGCCCAGGTAGAGCGTGGCGATCAGCGCGCTCATCGTCACGATGCCGATGTACTCGCCGGCGTAGAACATCGCGAACTTGAAGCCGCCGTACTCGGTGTGGAAACCCGCCACCAGCTCCTGCTCCGCCTCCGGCAGGTCGAAGGGCGCGCGGTTCGTCTCCGCCAGCGCGGCGGTGAGGAAGATGAGGAAGCCCAGCGGCTGCAGGGCGACGAACCAGATCCGCGACTGCGCTTCGACGATCTCGACCAGGCTGAGGGTGCCCGCGGTGAGCACCACCCCGATCACGGCCAGCCCGAGGGCCAGCTCGTAGCTGATCAGCTGCGCCGAGCTGCGCAGCCCTCCCAGCAGCGAGTACTTGCTGTTGGAGGACCACCCGCCCAGGATGATCCCGTACACGCCGATCGAGGAGGCGGCCAGCACGAGCAGGATGCCCACGTTCACGTCCGCGAGGTACAGGGTGACGCGCCGGCCGAAGATCGAGACCTCCGGCCCGAAGGGGATGACGGCGTAGACGAACAGCGCCACGACCATGCTGATCATCGGCGCGACCAGGTAGATCGTGGCGTCCACGCCCGAGGGGCGGAAACTCTCCTTGAACAGCAGCTTCACCCCGTCGGCCAGCGGCTGCAGCAGCCCGAGCGGCCCTACCCGGTTGGGCCCGTGGCGCAGCTGGAACTTGCCGAGGAGCTTGCGCTCCAGCCACGTCATGTAGGCGAAGGTGGTCAGCAGCAGCAGGATCAGCACCGCGCTCTTGACCGCGGCGACGAGGAGGTCGGTCACAGACCGGCTACCCGCACGTGCGTCACCGCCTCGGCGGCGTCGACCAGGGCGCTCACCGGCGCGGCGTCGTAGCCGCGCGGCACGAAGACCTGCCCGGGCAGGATCGCCGTGGACAGCCGCGCACGCAGCGCGACCGAGCCGCGGCGCGAGGTGAGCACGACCGGCTCCCCGTCGGCGACGGCCACGCGCGCGGCGTCCTCCGGATGCAGCAGGGCCCAGGGCTCGCCGGCGAGGTCGGCGATCGCGCCCGACCGGGCGCTCATCGCGCCCCGGTCGAACAGGGCCTCCCCGACGATCAGGGTCAGGCTGCCGTCCGGCGGCCGCACCGTCCCGGCTCCGGCCGGCCGGCGCGCGTCCGCAGCCGGGGCGGCGGCGCGGGGGGCGAGCGGGACGATCGCTTCGGTGCGCAGCTCGGGGATGAGCGAGCGCATCTCGTCGGCGATCTCCGCCCACCCGCTATAGGCCACCATCTTCCCCATCCGCCGCGCCAGGGCGCTCATGATCTGCCAGTCGGCGCGGGCCTCGCCCGGGCCCGCCACCGCCGCTTCGATCGCCTGCACGCGGCCCTCGATGTTCGACACCGTGCCGTCCTTCTCCGGGATGACGAGGGCGGGGAGGACCACGTCGGCGCCCTGCGCCGTCTCCGTCAGGAAGGCGTCCTGCACGACGACGAACGGGGCGCCCCGGCGGGCCGCGGTCCAGCGGGAGCGGTCGGGCAGATCGGTGGCCGGATCGGCGCCGGCCACGTAGAGAACGTCGAGGTCGCCCGCGGCGGCGGCCTCCACGATCTCCGGCGCGGACATCCCCCGCCCCGACGGCAGGGCCTCACCCCAGACCCGCTCGAGGTCCGCCCGCATCTCCTCGAGGGGGCGGCCGCCCGGCGCGGTGTCCGGCAGCAGGCCGGCGAAGGCGGCGCCGAAGACGTTCCCGCGGCCGCGCAGCACGGAGAGCGGCAGCCCGAGCGCTTCGCTGAGAGCCCCGACCTGCTCGAGCATCGCCGCCCCGTCGGGTCCTTCGAGGGCGGCCTTTCCGATCATGACCAGCGGGCGCGACGCCTTCCCCAGCGCCTGTGCGGCGAGCGCGATCCGGCCGTGCGCGACGCCCGCGACGTCCGCGCCGGGCGGGCGTCCGGCCCTGGCCTCCGCCAGCGCGGCGACGACGGCCGCGCCCTCGCCGTGGCGGTAGACCAGATGGTGCGCTACCGCACGGCCGATCTCGAGGGCCTTCGGGGTCAGCGCGATGACCGATGCGCCGCGGTCCACCGCCTGCTTCAGGCGCAGCCAGAGCACCGGGTACTCCTCGGTGAGGTCGCAGCCCACCAGCACCACCGCGTCACGCGTGGCAAGATCGGCGATGGGCGTGGTCATCCCCCACGGCACGTCCAGCGACGGACTGCCCGGCCGGGCGTCGAGGCGGCAGTCGAGATGCGTCGTGCTCACGGCGGTCCGGAAGACCCGCGCCGCCACGTAGGCGTCCTCGTTCGTCATCCGGGCCCCCCCGAGGAGCGCCGTGCGCCCCGGGCGGGCCGCGGCGATCTTGCGCGCCACCAGGTCCAGGGCTTCATCCCAGGACGCCGGCGTGAGCCCGCCCTCACGGCGGATCAGCGGCTGCGTCAGGCGGTCGGGATGCGCGACGTAGCCGTGGCCGAAGAAGCCGAGGTCGCACAGCCAGACGTCGTTCACGTCGGGCGACTCGCGGGCCTGGGTGCGCATGATCGCGTTCCCGCGGACGTCGAAGTACACCGCGCAGCCCACCCCGCAGTGGGTGCAGACGCTGCTCACCCGGTGGTTGTCCCAGGGGCGGGCGACGAAGCGGTAGGTCCGGGCGGTCAGTGCCCCCACCGGGCAGATCGCGATCGTGTTGCCGATGAACTTCGACTCGACCGGCATCGTGAACGGCGTGTTGACCTCGGTCTGGAAGCCGCGCTCGAAGCCCTTGAGCGCGTCGTCCCCGGCGATGATTTCGCCGAAGCGCACGCAGCGCCAGCACAGGATGCAGCGCTCGCGGTCGAGGACCAGGACGCGGCCCAGCGAGACGGGCTTGGCGAAGTCGCGCTTCACCTCGACGTAGCGGCTGCGCCCCGGACCGTAGCGGAACGTCTGGTCCTGCAGCGGGCACTCCCCGCCCTTGTCGCAGATCGGGCAGTCCAGCGGGTGGTTGATCAGCAGGTACTCGAGGATGCCCTCCTGCGCCGCCTTGACCTCGGGCGCCGTGGTGTGCACCACCATGCTCTCGGCGGCCTCGAGCGTGCAGGAGGTGACCAGCTTGGGGGCCTTCTCCACCTGGACGAGGCACATCCGGCAGGCGCCCAGCGGCGGCATCCGATCGTGGTAGCAGAAGATGGGGATGTCGACGCCGGCGGCCTTCGCGGCGTGCCAGAGGGTCGTGCCTTTGGGCACCGTGACCGTCCGGCCGTCGATGGTCAGCGTGACGGTCATCTGGCCGCTCCTGCGTGCACCGCCGCCTTCACGTCGCAGGAGCCGGTGCGGATGTGGTGCTCGTACTCCTGCCGGAAGAACCGCATCGTGGAGTAGATCGCCGGCGGGACGCTCTCACCCAGCGGGCAGAAGCAGGTCCCCGTCATCCCCTTCGCGATCCCGTTCAGCAGCTCGAGATCCTCGGCGCGGCCCTGCCCGTGCAGGATCCGCTCGAGCACCTGCGTCATCCACACCGTGCCTTCCCGGCACGGCGTGCACTTGCCGCACGACTCCTCCCGGTAGAACTCCACGGTGCGCGCGACGACCTCGACCATGCAGGTGGTGTCGTCCATCACGATCACCGCCGCCGAGCCCAGCATCGAGCCGTAGACATCGACCTTCGTCAGGTCGTAGTCCATCGGCGTGTCGAGGTACGGCGGGGGCAGGATCGCCGAGGAGGAGCCGCCCGGGAAGCAAGCCTTGAAGGCGCGCCCGGGGCGCATCCCTCCGGCGGCTTCGATGACCTGCCGGATCGGCGTGCCCAGCGGCAGCTCGTACACCCCCGGCCGCTGCACGTGCCCGCTCACCGAGAACAGGATCGGCATGCCCTGCTCGCGGTACCACGCCGCCCCACGGGCCAGGATCCAGGCGACGTGGCACAGGGTCTCGACGTTGTTCAGCGCGGTGGGCTGCATGTACAGGCCCTTCACCGCGGGGTAGAACGGCGGCTTCAGGCGCGGCATCGCCCGGCGGCCTTCCAGCGACTCCAGCAGCGCGGTCTCTTCGCCCGCGATGTACGCTCCCGCCCCCGTGGCCACGACGACCTCGAGCCCGTAGCCGCTGCCCTGGACGTCCTGGCCGAGGTATCGCTTCGCGTAGGCCTGGGCGAGGGCGCGCTCGAGGACGGCGCGGGCGCGGTGGAACTCGCGCCGGAGATAGATGAAGGCTTGATGGGCGCCGATGGCGTACGAGGCGATGGCGATCCCCTCGAGCAGCCGGTGCGGATCCCCCTCGAGCAGCGTGCGGTCCTTGAAGGTGCCGGGCTCGCCCTCGTCCGCGTTGACCACGAGGTACTTCGTGACCGCGGGATCCTTGGGCAGGAACTTCCACTTCCGGCCTGTGCCGAACCCGGCGCCGCCGCGGCCGCGGAGCCCCGACTGCTCGACCTCGTCGATGACCTGCTCGGGCGCCATCCCCAGCGCCCGGCGGAGGCCCTCGTAGCCCCCGCGGGCGACGTAGGCGTCGAGGTCGCCCTGATCGGCCTCCCGGACATACTTAAGTAGAAAGGACTCAGCCATACTTCTCCAGGACCTGGTCGATCTGCTCGGGCGTCAGCGGTCCGTGCCGGTCCGGCCCGACCATCATCACCGGCGCCGTCTCGCAGGCGGCAAGGCACTCCGCCGTCCGCAGGGTGAAGCGGCCGTCGGGGGTCGTTTCGCCGGCCTCGACTCCCAGGCGCTTGGTGAGGTGCTCGAGGACCCGGCCGCAGCCGTTGAGCAGGCAGCTGATGTTCGTGCACACCTGGATGAGGTGCCGGCCCTCGGGCCGGAACCGGTACAGATGGTAGAAGGACGCTACCGAGGCGACCTCGCTGGCCGGCAGGTCCATCACCTGCGCCACCTCGGCCACGACCTCGGGACTGAGCGCGCCCGCCTGCTCCTGCGCGACGAACAGCGCCCCCAGCAGCGCGGACTGGCGCTCCGGGAACTGCGCCATCAGGCGGCGGATCTCGGTGAGCGCGGCCTCGGAGAGCGCCATCAGCGGTCCACGTCTCCCAGCACGATGTCGATCGAGGCGATGGCCACCACGACGTCGGCCACGTAGTTGCGGAAGACCATCACCGGCAGGGCCTGCAGGTTGTTGAAGGAGGCCGAGCGCACGCGCACGCGCGAGGGGCGGTTGCTGCCGTCGCTCACGACGTAGTATCCCTTCTCCCCGCGCGGCGACTCCACCGCGGCGTACACCTCGCCGGCGGGGGGATGGATGCCCTCGCTGACCAGCTTGAACTGGTGGATGACCGCCTCCATGCTGCGCACCAGCTCCCGCCGCGGGGGCAGCGCCACCTTCCGGTCGTCCACGATCACCGGCCCGGGCTCGAGCCGCTCGAGGGCCTGCCGGATGATGCGGCAGGACTGGCGCATCTCCTCCATCCGCACAAGATAGCGGGCGTAGGCGTCGCCGGTCCGGCCCAGCGGGACCTCGAAATCGTACTCCTCGTAGCCGCCGTACGGGAAGGCCTTCCGCACGTCGTAGTTCAGCCCGGACCCCCGGCCGACCGGGCCCGTGCAGCCGTAGCGCACGACGTCTTCCGGCGTGAGCACGGCGATGCCCTCCGTCCGCTCCCGCCAGATCAGGTTGTCGCTGAGCAGCCGCTCGTACTCGTCCAGCCGGCCGGGCAGGTCGTCGGTCACCGCCCGCACGCGCTCCGGGAAGCCCTCGGGCAGATCCCACTGCAGCCCGCCGATGCGCATGTACCCGTGCATCATGCGCTGCCCCGAGACCTGCTCGAAAAGATCCATGATGCGCTCCCGGTCGTTGAAGCAGTACATCAGCATGCTGCTCACGTTCACGTCGATCGCGGAGGTACCCAGCCACACCAGGTGGCTGGCGATCCGGGAGAGCTCGCCGAGGATGATGCGGATGACCTCGGCCCGCCGCGGCGCGCGGATGCCCAGCAGCTTCTCCACCGCCAGCACATAGGCGTGCTCCTCGATCATCGTGGCGAGGTACTCGATGCGCGGCGGGAAGACGATGTTCTGGTGGTAGGTGCGGGTCTCCATCTCCTTCTCGAAGCCGGTATGCAGGTAGCCGATCACCGGCTCGGTGCGGATGATGAGCTCCCCCTCCAGCTCCACCATTAGGCGCAGTACCCCGTGTGTGCTGGGGTGGTGCGGGCCCATGTTGAGAACGATGGTCTCGCGCGTGAGCTCGCTCATCTACGGCCGGCGCGGGCTGGTCCTGGGGATGATCTGGCCGGGCGGCTTGGGCACGTGCCCGAGGAAATGCACCGGCTCCTCCACCAGCGGGAAGTCCTTACGGAGGGGATGGCCTTCCCAGTCGTCCGGCATGAGGATGCGCTTGAGGTCCGGATGGCCGTCGAAGCGGATCCCGAACATGTCGAAGACCTCGCGCTCCAGCCAGTTCGCCCCCGGGTAGACGTCCACGGCGCTCGGCACGACGGGATCGTCCCCCGACGCGCGCGTCTTCAGGCGCAGGCGCGAGGGGGGGGCCGGGGCGGTGAGCAGGTAGACGACCTCGAAGCGCAGTTCCTCCGGGTGGCGGTCCAGCGCGGTCAGGTCGGTAAGCAGGAGGAAGCCCTGCTCCCGCGCGCGGGACAGCGCCTCGACGATGCGCTCGCGGGGGACGAGCAGGGTGAGCTCGTCCCGGAAGCGGACCTCTTCCTCGGCGAGGCCCCGGAGACCGCGGGCCAGGTCGTCCAGGCGCGGCTCCATCAGCGCTCGCTCCGGCGGATGCCGCGCACGGCGCGGGCCGAGGCGATCAGCTCCTGCAGCTTCGTGAAGCCGAAGAGGAGGGCTTCCGGACGGGGCGGGCATCCGGCCACGTACACGTCGACGGGGATCAGCTTGTCCACGCCCTGCACCAGCGCGTAGTTGTTGAAGACGCCGCCGCAGGAGGCGCAGTCCCCCATCGCGATGACCCACTTGGGCTCGAGCATCTGCTCGTAGATGTGCTTGATCACCGGCGCCATCTTCTGGCTGACCCGGCCCGAGACGATCATCAGGTCGGCCTGCCGCGGCGAGGCCCGGAACAGCTCGCTGCCGAAGCGGGCGATGTCGTAGCGGGACTGCGCGGCGGAGATCATCTCGATGGCGCAGCAGGCCAGGCCGAACTGCACCGGCCAGACCGAGTTGCTGCGCGCCCAGCCGAGCAGGCGCTCCACGGTGGTGGTGAGGATGTTGCTCTCCAGGGCCCGCAGGTCGGCCTCGGTGGCCGCCCCGGCGTCGCGGGTACGCGACATCATTGCCATTCCAGCGCACCCCGCCGCCAGGCGTAGAGCAGGCCGGCCGCCAGTACGCCGATGAACGTCAGCATCTCGATCAGGCCGAAGATCCCCAGGCTCCGGGCCACCACGGCCCACGGGTACATGAAGACGGCCTCGATGTCGAACAGGAGGAACAGCATCGCGATCAGGTAGTAGCGGATGGGCACGCGCTCGTGGGCGGGACCGATCGGCCAGACGCCGGACTCGTACGGCTCACTCTTCCCCGGCAGGGGACGCCCCTTGCGACCGAACAGGGCGTGCAGGCCGAGCAGCACTGCGACGAGGGCGACGACGAAGGCGAGATGTACGAAGATCGGCAGGTAATCGGCCACCACGCGTCCCCGTGAGATCACCCGGTTCTTTCACGATGATTGCAGAGATGCTGGGGGGTGTCAACGCCGCGCGGCGGGAGGGCGGGCACGCAGCCGGGCCACGATGGGCGGCATGACCTCGAGCAGGTACGCGACGTCGGCGTCCGTCGTGGTCCGGCCGAGCGAGAGCCGGAGGGTTCCTTTCGCCACCGCGGCAGGAAGCCCGATCGCGCGCAGCACGTGCGAGGGCTCGAGGCTGCCGGAGGTGCAGGCCGAACCGGAGCTGGCCGCGACCCCGGCGAGGTCGAGGGCCATCAGCAGCGCCTCGCTGTCCGCGCCCTCGAACGACACGCTGACCGTGCCGGGAAGGCGCTCGACCGGGTGGCCGTTCAGGTGGGCTTCCTCGATGCGGGCGAGGCCCGCGGCGAGCCGGTCGCGCAGCGCGGCCAGCCGCCCCGCCTCCTCCACCATCATGCCGGCGGCGATCCGCATCGCCTCACCGAACCCGACGATCCCGGGCACGTTCTCCGTCCCGCCCCGCCGGCCGCGCTCCTGAGCGCCGCCGTGCTGGACGCGGGCGAGCGGCGTTCCCTTGCGGACGTACAGCGCGCCGACTCCCTTGGGCCCGTACCGCTTGTGCGCGGACACCGACAGCAGGTCCACCCCGAGCCGGTCGACGTCCGTCGAGAGGATGCCGACGGTCTGCGCTGCGTCGGTGTGGACCACGATGCCCCGCGCGCGGGCGGCTTCCGCGATCTCGCCCACCGGCTGCAGCGTCCCGATCTCGTTGTTCGCGTGCATCACGCTGACGAGGATGGTGTCGTCGCGCAGGGCGCGGCGGATGTCGGCGGGATCGACCCGCCCGGTACGGTCCACCGGCAGATAGGTGACCTCGAAGCCGCGGGTCTCGAGGAAGCGGCAGGGCTCGAGCACCGCGTGGTGCTCAACCTGCGTGGTAACGATGTGGCGGCCGCGCGGCTCACCGGCCAGCGCCGCGCCGACGACCGCGAAGTTGTCAGCCTCCGTGGCCCCGCCGGTGAAGACGATCTCCGCCGGCCGGGCGCCCAGCGCCCGGGCGACGATCTCCCTGGCGCGGTCCACCGCCTCGCGGGCCTGCTGCCCCCAGGCGTGAATGCTCCCCGGATTCCCGAAGGCCTCCGAGAAGTAGGGCAGCATCGCCTGCGCGACGGCCGGATCCACCGGCGTGGTGGCGCCGTGGTCGGCGTAGACACGCATCAACGCGAGATGGCCAGGGCGACTCGGGGAGCGAGCGGCGTCCCGCCGCGGGCGGGAAGGATCTCCACGCCCCGGACCGCCTCGCGGGCGGCCAGCATGCGGAGATGGGGCTTCACGGCCCGAAGCGGCACGTGGCGGCGGAGCACCAGGTAGCGGATCTGCTGGGCGCGTTCGATGTCGCTCCAGGCGTAGAGCCGCCGGCGCGACCGGGACTCGCGGACGGGGGCAATGAGCCCGCGGGCTTCCCAGCGGCGGAGCGTAGACGGGGACACACCGGCCAGACCGCTGGCGACGGAGACGGTGTAGAGGGGCTGGGTGAGCTGCTTCATAGG
>DASUAK010000124.1:0-11509 GCA_035763845.1 bacterium
CAGCACGGCTCCGGACAGCAGACCGGCCCACGCCGCCCGGCTGAAGGAGCACAACCCCGCCGTGAACATGAGCAGCGAGAGCACGCCGCCTCCCGCCGCTCCCACCCCGCGGGGCGAGACGAGCGCGGCGGCGGCGGCGAATGGCGCGGTCAGCGTCATCAGCGCCCCGAAGTAGTTCGGATGCCCGGTGGCTGCGAACGCGGTCACCCAGCCGGCGCGAAGCGGATCCCGCGCCACCCATTCGTACCCGGCGTACTGCGCCGCCCCGTACAGCGCGGACAGCCCCCCGCCCGCGAGCAGTGCGGTGACCCAGAGCGTGCGGCGCCGCCGCACGAGCTGCGTCGATGCGGCGCAGACGACGAGATAGGCCAGCAGGACGAGCAGCCCCTCGTGGCGCCAGCGCGAACCCCACACGGCGAGGCCGGGATCGACGGATACGGCGGCGGCGAGCGAGGCCGCCCCCGCGAACGCCAGGAGCGGCGCCGCGCCGCGCGGCCGCACTGCGGCCCCCACCCCCGGCGCCTGCGCGAGCAGCCCCAGCGCCATCACCGCCGAGACGGTCAGCAGCGCGCGGACTTTGATGCCGTAGTAGGTGTCGTCGACGTTTGGGAGGTCGACCAGCAGGGGGAGGACGGCGACGACGGCGACCACTCCCCAGACCACCGTCAGGGCCGCGGGAGAGGCTGTCGGGTACTGCGTGCTCGTCGTCATCGGCGCCCTCGAACGACGAGACCCGGGAGGCGGTTCGCTCACCACCTCCCGGGTCACGGCCATGGCTGCGTCAGGGTGTGATCAGATCGCCGACGAGGCCCCGGACCGTCGATCCGGCGCCGACCACCAGGTAGTAGGTCTTCCCGTTCATGTCCCCGCCCGCCACGCCGGGGATGCCCAGGCGGGTCCACTCCGTTGCGCCCGGCGTCCCGTTGGAGCAGACGCCGGCGGCGCCCACCAGAGCGGCGTCGGGCGTGGCCGCGCTGAGGCAGACCATCGTGAAGCCCACCCAGTTCCAGACCTGGCCGGCCGGGGGCAGCGACCACCCGATCTCCCCCGCCGTGTCGCACTTCGTCGTGTTGAAGTTCTTCTCGACGAGGCACGAGAACTCGAGCGCCTTCCACTCGCTCGCGATCTGGCGCACCTCGGCGCTGAAGGCGCGCTGCCGCGCGCCGAGGAAGCTCGGGAGCGCGATCGCGATCAGCAGACCGATGATCGCGATCACCACCGCGATCTCGATCAGGGTGAAGCCGCCGTTCCCCCTGACCTCCCTCTGCACGCTCTCCATCACCCGTTCCCCCTTTGGCCTATGAGTGCCGCGTACCTCGGCCTTACCCGCCCCCATGGTCGCAGAGGCCTCCAGGGCGAACAATGGGAATGTCGGGCCCGGGGATAGGACGAAAGGCCTACCGCTGGATGTTGCCGATGAGGCTCCAGATGGGCAGAAGGACGGCCAGGGCGACGACGAGGACGACCCCGCCCACGGCGAAGATCAGGACCGGCTCGATCACCGCGGCGAAGCGCTTGACCGTGTTGTCCACCTCGCGCTCGTAGTAGTCGGCCACCTTGTTCAGGACGTCCTCCATGGCCCCCGACTCCTCCCCGACGCGGACCATCTGCACGACCATGGAGGGGATGAGGGGACTGCGGCCCAGCGCCTCGGCCATCGGCATCCCGACGCGCATCCGCTCCCGCGCCGCGTGCACCGCCCCGGCGACCACCCGGTTGCCGAGCGCGTCGGCAACCGCGCCGAGCCCCTCCAGGAGGGGCACGCCGCTGCGGATGACGACGGCCATCGACCGCCCGAACCGCGAGAACGCCAGCCGGAGGACGACCGGGCCGAGGATCGGCGCCCGCAGGAAGAGCGCGTCCAGAGCGTACCGCCCCCGCTCGGTGCGGCGGACGGCCGCGGCGGCGAGGAGGGCGAGGGCGAGGAGGCCGAGGATGGCCCACCAGCCGCCCCGGAGGAGCTGGCTCACGCGCAGCATCGCCACGGTGATCGCCGGCAGGGCCACGCGGAAGGTGCCGAAGACGCGCACGAACATCGGCACGATGAAGGCCACCGATCCCACCGCCACCAGGAGCGTGAAGGTCAGCACCATCAGCGGGTAGGCCGCGGCGGTGCGGACCTTCTGCACCAGGTCCATCTCACGCTCGAGGAAGTCGGCGAGGTGATCGAGGGCCGCGTCGAGCACGCCGCTCACCTCGCCGGCGCGCACGGTGTTGACATAGAACGGAAAGAACGCCTCGGGATGGCGCTCGATCTCAGCGGAGAGGCTGCCGCCCCGCTCGATCCCGAGCCGGACGGTCTTGATGATGGCGCGCAGCCGCGCGTTGGCCGACTGCTCCTCCAGCACCTGCAGCGCGCCGACGATGGGCAGGCCGGCGGAGATCATCGTCGCCAGCTGACGCGTGAACAGTACGAGGTCGCGGCGATTGACCCCAAGGTACCGGCCGACCTGGCGGGAGGCGCTCTCCAGAACTTCCTGCTCGTCCAGCGCCGTGACGAGGAAGCCGCGGGCCTGGAGGGCGGCCGCGGCCAGACGGGTGTTGTCCGCGTCCAGCACGCCGGTCTCCAGGTGGCCGCCCTGATCCCACGCCCGGTAGGCGAATCGCGCCATCGTCTCCCTGCCCCCGCTGCGGGGCATCGCCATTGTAGGAGCGCCCGCCGCCGGGCCACAATCGGCCGTTCGGCCTATCGGCGCAGAGGGGTTCCCCGCCCGATCCGCCGAACCTTCAGCGCTGGCGGGAAAGGGGCACGGCGTGGCAGTACTTCCCACCTTCACTCAAGCGGTCGTGTCGCTGCGCTGGCTCGCACTGGCCGCCCTCATCGCGATCGAGACCCTCCTCCCCGGCGGGGGCAGCTCTTCGCGGCTGATCAGCCTCTACGCCGCGATCTTCGGCTACACCCTGGCCCTCTCGCTCGTCGCGCTGCGCTACCCGGAGGCGCACGCGGCGATCACGCGCCTGGGGATCCCCCTCGACACGCTGACGATCGCCGCGGGGATGCTGATCTCCGGGCACGGCCGCGAGTTCCTGCTGCTGGCCTTCCCGGTCACCGCGGTGGCGGGGCTCCTCCTCGGCTATCCGGGCGCGCTCCTCGCCGGCGCCGCCGTCGCGGCGGTTCAGTTCCCGGTCCTCCGGACCTCGCTGTTCGCCCCCGCCGGCTACGTGCTCTGGGGATTCGCCGCCCTGGCGCTGCTCGGGACGGGTTCCGCCGCGGCCGGAGCCGCGCAGCACCTCGCCCGGCGGCAGCGGTTCGAGCGCCTGCTCTCCGCGCTCCGCCGGGCGGCGGGCGCCGCGCCCAACACTGGATCGGCCGCGAGAGCAGGCCTGAGCATCCTCGCCGGGCACTTCCGCGCGCAGAGCGGCTCGTTGATGCTCTTCGATCCGCCCTCCGGGCGGCTGGAGATCCTTGCCGGCATGGGCCTCGATCGAGCGTATGAAGAGGTTCGGGCCCGTCTGGACGAGGGCATCGCGGGCTGGGTCGTCCAGCAGGGCCGGGCCGTGCTGCTGACTCCCGAGTCGCCGGTCCCGTTCCCGCTGGAGCGGCCGCGGATCGGCACGTCCGTCTGCGTGCCGCTGCGCGGCGGGCAGGGACCGCTCGGCCTGCTGAGCCTGAACCGGCACCGCCCTGCCGCCCGGTTCTCCCGGGACGATCTGGAGGCCGTCGAGATCGCGGCCCAGCAGATCGCGGGGGCGCTCCTCCAGGCCCAGCACGAGCGGCTCTACGCCGCGGCCCTGTCGGAAGTGGCGGAGGGATTCAGCGAGGTCAGCCGCGCGCTGGCGCGCGACCCCGTGGTGTTGTGGCCGGCGCTGCTCGATATCGCGCGGTCCCTGACCTCGGCCCCCTTCGCAGTGCTGGCCCTCGAGCGCGAGGACACCGGGAACGTGGACATCGTGGCCACGCGCGGGATTGACGGCCGCACCGCCTCCGAGTTCGCCACCACCCTGCTGGCGGCGAGCACGCACGGAGAGATCCGCGTGGCCCAGGGCGGGCCGCTGCGCAACGGCGTGCCGACCTCGGTGGCCTGCATCCCGCTGCGCGCCGACGCCCAGATCCTGGGGGCAATCGGGCTGGGGCTGGGGGAGGGCCGTGTCCCGCCCCGCCTCCTGCAGGCCGTCGCCTCGCACGTCGCCGCCGCGGTGCACACGGCCCGCTCGGCCTACCGCATCGCCGACATCGGCGTCCTCGAGGAACGCCGCCGGATTGCCCGCGAGATGCACGACGGACTGGCCCAGACGCTGGCCGACGCTCTGCTGCAGACCGATCTGTCGGGGATGGCCGCCCAGGCCAACCCCGAGCAGGTCGCCGGCGATCTGCGGGAGCTGCGCGGCGTGCTCGAGCGCGCGATGCGCGAGCTGCGGGAGTTCATGACCGATCTGCGCCGCCACGACCAGGCGGAGCGCACGCTGTTCGGCGCGCTCGACCAGATGGGCCGGGAGTTCGGCCGGCGCTACGAGATCCCCACCTCGACCGCCGCCGCCGGCGACGACGGCCAGCTGCCGTCCGCGATCCGCCACGCCGTGCTCGCCATCGCCCGCCAGGCCCTGACGAACGTCCACGCCCACGCGCAGGCCACGGCGGTGGAGATCCGCGGGGAGGTGACCGAGCAGGCCTGCACGGTCAGCGTCAAGGACAACGGGGTGGGCTTCGACCCGGCCGCCTTCCGCGCGAACCCGCCCTCCTCCCACCATCTGGGCCTCACCTCGATGGAAGAGCGCGCCGCCCTGGTGGGGGGGCGCGTGCGGGTGGACAGCCGGCCGGGCGGCGGCACCACCGTCACGATCCACATCCCGCTGGGGAGGGAGCATGACCAGGATACGCGTGCTGCTGGCGGATGATCACGACCTCTTCCGGTCGGGCGTCCGCCGCCTGCTGGAGAGCGCAGCCGGACTCGAAGTGGTCGGCGAGGCCCGCACCGGGCAGGACGCCGTCCGCCTCGTGGAGGAGCTGGCTCCGGACATCGTGCTGCTCGACATCTCAATGCCCGGGGCCTCCGGGATCGACGCGGCCCGCCTCATCAAGACGACGAGCCCGCGCACCGGCGTGATCATGCTCACCGTGCATGCCGACGAGGAGTTCCTCTTCGAGGCGATCAAGGCGGGGGCGATGGGCTATCTCCTGAAGGATGCCTCTGCGGAGGAGCTGGTCCGGGCGATCCAGGTGATCTACGAAGGCGAGGGCCTGCTGGCCCCGACCATGGCGGCCAAAGTGATGCGGGAGTTCGCCCGCACGCGGGAGACCCGCGACCTCGGGCGGATCCTCACGCCCTTGACCCACCGCGAGGTGGAGATCCTCCAGCACGTCGCGGCCGGGCTGGCCAACAAGGAGATCGCGCACAAGCTCTCGATCAGTGAACGCACGGTCAAGAACCACCTCAGCAACATCATGGAAAAGCTTCACGTCAACAGCCGCACGCAGGCGGCGGTCTACGCGCTGCGCTCGGGCCTAGTCCCCCCCGAGGGGGGCTGACCGGCCCCTCTGGTACCAGGGTCCTATTGTTCTGGCCGGACCCCCCCTCTATGCTGGCGCTGTGGCCCCCATCCGCGTCCTCCTGGCCGACGACAACGCCGGATACCGGCACCGGCTGGCCCGCGTGCTGCAGCTGCAGCAGGACATCCAGGTGGTGGGCGAGGCGGCGGACGGGGCGGAGGCGATAGTGCGGGCCCGCGAGCTGCGTCCCGACGTCATCCTGATGGACTTCCGCATGGGCGGGCTGGACGGCTTCACCGCGGCGCGGGCCATCGCAAAGGAGCTGCCCGGGGTGAAAGTGTTCATGCTCACCGCTTTCCCGGGCGCGCTCGACCGCGAGAAGGTCCTGCGGGGGGGCGTGCAGGATCTGCTGATCAAGGACCAGCCGGCGGTGGAGATCGTGGCCGCGATCAGAGCGTCGGTTCTTCCACCCGCGTAACGCGCAGCACTTCTTCCACCGTCGTCAGCCCGCGCATCGCCTTGAGCAGGCCGTCCGCGCGCATCGAGACCATCCCCTCCGCGCGGGCCGCGTCCGAGAGATCCGCGGCGGACGCCCGGGCCAGGACGAGGTTCCGCACCGCGTCGGTGACGACGAGCACCTCGAAGATGCCGGTCCGGCCGAGGTAGCCGGTATGCCGGCACTGCGGGCAGCCCACGGCCTGATGGAAGCTCCGGTCGGCCAGACTCTCCTGCACCGCCGACTGCAGCCAGAGGATGATCTCCGGCGGCGCGTCCACGGGCTGGCGGCAGTGCGGACAGAGCGTGCGCACCAGGCGCTGGGAAGCCACGCCGATCACCGCGGAGGCGATGAGGAAGGTCTCGATACCCATATCCGACAGGCGCGACATCGCGCTCGCGGCGTCGTTGGTGTGGATCGTGGACAGCACCAGGTGGCCGGTGAGGGAGGCCTGGATGGCGATCTCCGCGGTCTCCACGTCGCGGATCTCTCCCACCATCACGATGTCGGGATCCTGCCGCACGATCGAGCGCAGGCCCGCGGCGAAGGTCAGGCCGGCGCGCGGGTTCACCTGGATGTGGCTCACCCCGGGCAGCTGGTACTCCACCGGATCCTCCACCGTGATGATGTTCTTGTCCACGGAGTTGAGCATCGACAGCGCGCTCACCAGCGTGGTCGTCTTCCCGCTGCCGGTGGGCCCGCTCACCAGGACGATGCCGTAGGGCTGGCTGATCAGTCCCTCGAACCGCCGGCGCGCCCCCTCGTCCAGCCCCAGCTCGGGCAACGTGAGCAGCCCGCGGGTCTTGTCCAGCAGGCGCAGCGCGACCCGCTCGCCGAGCACCGTGGGGATGGTCGAGACGCGGACGTCGATGACGCGGCCGTCCAGGCTGATCTCGAACGCCCCGTCCTGCGGCAGGCGCCGCTCGGCGATGTTCAGCCTGGCCAGCACCTTGAGACGCGAGGCAAGGGCCGGGTGGATGTTCCGCGGCAGCTGCATCACCGTCTGCAGCACGCCGTCGATGCGGTACCGGACGCGGATCTCCTCTTCGACCGGCTCGACATGGATGTCGCTGGCCCGGTCCTTCAGGGCCTGGGTCAGCAGCAGGTTGACCAGCCGCACGACGGGTGCGTCGTCGCCTTCCTCGGCCGGCCCCCCGTCCGCAGCTTCCTCGACGTCGCCGAGCACCGCCTGCGCCGCCGCCCCCATCCCGTAGGCCCGCTCGATCGCCGCGGCGATGTCCGACTCCAGGGCCACGGCGCCCTTCACCGGCCGGCGGGCGGCGATGGCCACGTCGTCGATGGCGAAGACGTCGAGGGGATCGGCCAGCGCCACGAGGAGGCTGTCGCCGTCGAAGGATACCGGCACGATGCGGCGCTTGCGCGCCAGCACCTCCGGCACCAGCCGGATCGCCGCGGGATCCAGCCGCTGGCCGGCCAGATTGATGAAACGCAGGCCAAGCTGGTCGGCGAGCGCCTGAGCGATCTGCAGCTCCGTCGCCGCCCCCATCTCCACCAGCACGCGGCCGAGACGCTCGCGCGTGCGCCGCTGGCGCGCGAGGGCCTCGTGCAGCTGCTCGGGCGTGACGACCCCGCCCTCGACCAGGATGTCGCCGATCCGCCGGCGAGGATTCTTCACAGCAGGTTTATCGTAGGCACCCCTGAGCCGGGGCCACAATGGGCGGTTCGGCCTACGCGGGGGAGGCGCCCTCGCCGTCCCAGCCGGACGCGGCCAAGAGCCGGGACAGGAGCCGGACGTGCACGGGATCGAAGGCGGGCGCGCCGCCCCCGAGGAGACGCGCCATGAGGGCGCCGAGTGTGTCGGGCCGCAGGCCCGCGGCGCGGCCGCAGGTCATCGCCTCGACGTAGTCCGCCAGCGCGACGATCCGGGACACGGGGGCGGCCGCAGCTCCGCCGCCCCCGATGACGCGGTGGTGCTCCACGGCGGCCAGCATCGGCAGGCTGCCGCGCCCGCCGAGATGCCGCAGCAGGCGGCCGCCGCCGACGGCGTGGCCGGGCAGCGGGTCCCGGACGCCGGGCGTCCGCTCGGCCAGCCGCTGCTCCCACGGCAGGACGGCCATCCCGATGTCGTGGAGCAAGGCCGCCACCCCCGTCTCGATCCGGTCCGCGGGGCTCATCCCCAGCGCGCCGGCGAGACGCATCGCCAGGAACGCGGTGTGCACCGCGTGCGGAGGATCCAGCTCGTCGTGGCCCCGCAGCGCCACCTGCTCCCACAGCGCGCCGTCACGGCCCGCCGGAGGATCGAGCCTCTCCACGAGCAGCTGGGCGCGGCCGACATCCGGCCGCTCTCCGCGCTCGACCGCGGCGAAGAGCGCGGCATACGCGGTGAGCGCGGAGCGGTACTCGTCGGTCTCGGCGGGCGCCACCGGAACGGGCTCGGGCGCCTCCACCGTGATCCCCGCGGCGCCGGCGGCCCGCACGGCGTCGACCGCGCCGCCTTCGGCGAGCAGCTCCTCGGGCTCGCGCGAGAGGAGCCGGACGAGCGCGGCGATCGCGCCCGTCTGCGCCTCCGCGGTGATGCGCACGCGGCCGATGCCGCGCGCCCCGAGGTGGTCGCGCAGGGCGCGGACGTGCGCGTCGTCGCCGGGCAGCAGCGTGTCCTGGACGATCAGCGATACCGGCGAGGCGTCCCAGCGCACCTCCGGGGCCCCGGTCAGCGCCTGCCGGACATCCGCGTCCAGACGGCGCACAGCCTGCTCGGAGACGGGATGCCCGGGTCCATAGTGGCGCACCTGCCGCAGGGCGGCGTAGAAGGACCGGGTGAGCTGCTCGGGGATGCCGTTCAGGCGGAACCCTCCTCGATCCGCGCGAGCGCGGAGGCCGCGTCGTCCGGGAGCTCGCCGCCCCCGCGTGAGGCCAGGCGCCGCAGCGCGGCGGCGTGCCGCGCCGCCGCCCCGCGGAGCTGCGCATCCGGATGCCCCAGCGTCTGCCGCAGCAGCCGCACGGTCTCCTCCGGCGCCAGGCGCATCGCGTGGACCAGGAGATGATCGCCACCCGGCGCACCGGCGAGCACGTGCACGGCGAGATCCCGTGATCCCAGCGAGAGGACCCGCCGCGTCATCGCGCGCAGCAGATCCCCGCGCACGTCACCCGGCGGGACCGCGGCGCGCGCCGCCGTGCTCAGCGCGGCCAGGAGCCCCGCGCCATCCCCTTCCTGCGCCATCGTCACGACAGCCGCCTCGAGATCCGCCAGCGCCGGCTCCAGCTCCCCGGCCTTCATCGCCGGCAGCAGCTCTCCGAGACGGCGCACAGCCTGTTCACGCAGCCGGCGGCCGTCCCACGCCGCGTCCGCGGCGGCCCGGCGCAGCGCATCGGGATCGGGGGCCTCCGGCGCGGGAAGCGAAACGGACGGCCGTGTCTGCTTGAAGATCCGCAGCACGTCCGCGACCCGGCGGCCCTGCGCGCGGGCGCCGGACGGTGCGGCCTGCGCGGCGAGACTCGCCGCGAGCACGGGAGGCCACTGCGCGGCAATCGACGCGGCCCAGGGCTCGTCCACGGACCGGACCACCATGGCGCACACGGCCGCCTGCCAGGACGCGCGCAGCGAGGTCAGACTCCGCCCGACCGCCCGCCAGGCCGCGGCCTGCTCGGCCCGGGGGCGGGTCACGATGCGCCGGTCCAGACGGCGCAGGAGATCACGGATGGTCTCTTCGCTGCCGCCGGTCTGGCGCAGACAGGCGGCGATCCCGTCGGTCGCACCGGCGCCGGCAGCCTCCACCAGGGCTTCGAGCAGATCGGCCCCGGCCGCCTGGGGTGCGGCGACGTCGCCGATCACGATACCGCGGACCCCGCGCGATGCCAGCAGCGCAGCCAGTCCCCCCGAGCGTTCGAGCTGCGCGCGCGGGAGATGCAGGGCGCTGAGAAGGATGCCCAGCTCGGAGGCGGGGAGTCCGCGGAGGAAGCGGAGGGCGGGGATGGCGCGGGCCCGCAGCGCGCGGGCCAACTCGGCCACGACGTCGTCCTCGTACGGGGCTCCGGCCGCGTCGAAGACCAGCCCGTGATCGGCGGCCGTCACGAGCAGGGAGCCGTACGCGGACGCGTAGCCGTCCACTGCGGCCCGGGCGGCCTCGAGCGCTTCCACGGTCGCGGCGTGGTGCAGGGGATACAACCGCACGGTCCGGAAGGCGGACGCCACGCTGCGCGCGGCACGCCGCGCCGCCTCGTACCGCGCCTGCGCGCCGCCCTTCGGGTCGCTGTTCATCCGCCGGTCGCCCTGGCTTGCGGATTCGCTATCCGGGCCGCTCATCCCCCAGGGCGGAGGTGATCTCCCGCAGCCGCTCCTGCCGGGCGCGCAGATCCGCAGCCCGGGCGCGCTCGCGCTCCACGACCTCGGCCGGCGCGCGCCCCACGAAGTCGGGGTTGCCGAGCCGGTGCTGCAGCCCGCCCAGCTCCGCCTCCAGCTCGCGCAGCGCGCGGCCGAGCCGCTCGCGCTCCCTGGCCGGATCGACGAGGCCGCCCAGCGGGATGGACACTTCCACGCCGCTCAGGACCGCCGTCACGCTGCCCGCCGGGCGGGGCGAGGCCAGCGGCTCGAGCGTCACGGGCTCGGTGCGGCCGAGGGCGGAGAGATGCCCGCCGAGGGGCGTCAGGAGGCGCCCCGACGGCGCATCGGTTCTGATCCGCACAGGTATGCGCTGCGCGGGGGGGATGCCGATCTCCGCCCGCAGACTGCGTATCGTCCGCACGACAGCCATCAACAGCTCCATCTGCTTGTCCAGGCCGGTGTCGATCGCTCCCGCATCGGGCGCCGGCCAGGGCGCGATCATCAGGCTGTCCCCCTCGTGCGGCAGCTGCTGCCAGACCTCGTCCGTCAGGAACGGCATCACCGGGTGCAGCAGCGTCATCGCTCCCGAGAGCGTCGCCCACAGTGTGTGCTGGATCGCCTCGCGGCGGGGTGAGCCGGCCGGCGCGCCCTGGAGGTCCACCTTCGCCATCTCCAGGTACCAGTCGCAGTACTCGCCCCAGATGAACTCGTAGAGCGCGCGCGAGGCTTTGTCGAACTCGAATGCCTCCAGGTGCTCGGTGACGGTGCGCACGGTCTGCGCGTACCGGCTGCGGATCCACCGGTCCGCCGGGCCGAGATGGTCGGCGGCGGGACGGCGGCGGGGCTGGAAGCCATCCAGGTTCATCAGGACGAACCGCGCCGCGTTCCAGATCTTCGTGCTGAAGTTCCGGGTGTCGGCGATCATCTTCTCGCTGAAGCGCAGGTCCTGCTGGGCCTGCGAGCAGCGGGAGACCAGCGCGAAGCGGATGGCGTCGGCCCCGTAGCCGCGCCCGTCCGCCATCTCGAGGGGGTCGATGCCCGTCCCCAGCGACTTGCTCATGCGGCGCCCCTCGATGGTCATCACCGTCGGCGCCACGTACACGTCGGTGAAGGGGACGTCGCCCAGGAAGTGGAGACCCATCATGACCATGCGGGCCACCCACAGGAACAGAATCTCGTTTGCGGTGACCAGCACGTCCCCCGGATAGAAGTAGCGCAGGTCCGGGGTCTCCTTCGGCCAGCCCAGCGTGGCGAAGGGCCAGATGCCCGAGCTGAACCAGGTGTCCAGCACGTCCGGATCCTG